>NZ_DJUD01000080.1:0-74756 GCF_002439405.1 Psychrobacter sp. UBA6291
ACTACTCAATCATCGCTCTTTGGTTGAAACGGTGTTTGGAGAGCTTAAAAACTTGTGCCAAATCGAACACTCACGCCATCGTAGTGTCACGGGTTTTATTACAAACTTGCTGTCAGGTTTGATTGCTTATTGCTGGTTTCCCTATAAACCCACCATCAAAAACATGCCTCAGCAGAGGCAGGTAGCAACATTGTAAATAGTATGAATGAGTTACAATGTGGCTTATCCCGAACTGGGGTTACTTATTTTGAATGTTCTGAAGGTAATGGATTAACTTTTAGATAAAAAATAGCACCTACCTGAGTAGATGCTATTTTTTATAACGCTACTTATTTAGAGCGTATTGTTATTTTAAAAACAGTGCCATGGCTTTTTTAAATACACCACCATACGGCGGCAATAAAATATTAAGACCATTGAGCTTCGATTGTATGAATACCGGCTTCATATGACTAAGACGCTCAAAACCCGCTTTGCCGTGATAAGCGCCCGTACCTGAGTGCCCAACCCCGCCGAACGGCAAGTCATGCTGCGCCACATGCATAATGACTTCATTGATACACAGACCGCCTGACACCGTATTGTTACGCACCTGATCTATCTCGCTGCTGTTGTCACCAAAGACATAAAGTGCCAACGGGCGTGGACGCTCATTGATAAAATCAATAGCATCATCGAGAGTGTCATAGTGCATCAAGGGCAAAATCGGCGCAAAAATCTCGTTTTGCATCAGCTCACTATCAGGCGCAGGCTCTTTGACAATCACTGGCGGCATCAGGCGGCTGTCGTGATCAGCATCTGCATCCGTCAACTGATGGATATGGTCATCTTCTAGATCATCGAGATAGCCTTTGACGCGTTTAAACTGCTCGCCGTTGATGATGTGCGAGTAATCAGGATTGTCTGCAATATTGGGATAATGCTTTTCCATCCACTCTTTTGCCAGACGGGTAAACTCCTCATGATATTGACGTTGAACCAATACATAATCAGGCGCAATACAGGTTTGACCCGCATTAAGCGTTTTACCCATCATCACGCGATTAACAGCGTTTTCTAAATTAGCACCTTCTAAAACGACAACCGGCGACTTACCACCCAGCTCAAGGGTGACTGGCGTTAAGTTCGGTGCCGCCGCCGCCATGACTTTTTTGCCGACCGCAGTCGAGCCGGTATACAATAAATGGTCAAAAGGCAGTTTACTAAAGGCTTCGGCAATCTCAACTTCGCCAATCACCACAGAAACCATATCCGGTGAAAAATAACGCGAAATAGTCTCAGCAAAGGTTTGAGCAAATTGCGGTGCCGCCTCGCTCATCTTAATCATAATGCGATTGCCCGCTACCAGCGCATCAATCATCGGTCCGACTGCTAAAAATAGCGGGTAATTCCAAGGCACCATAATACCGACCACGCCAAGCGGCTGCGGCTGAATCTCATTATGAGCTGGCATATAAAGCGCTGAAATCGATACCCGCTGCGGCTTCATCCATTTTTTACCATTCTTTTTTGCATGGCTAATACCGGTAAAGCTTGGAAATAGCTCAGCAAACTGTGTTTCGGACTCACTGCGATAGCCAAAATCGGCACTAATCGCTTTGGCAAGTAGCGCTTGGTTGTCGCTTAGCATCACCTCTAAATTATCGAGTTGATTTTCACGCGTGGTCCAATCATTGATAGGCTGCGTGCGGCTCAGCTTTTGTAAGCGCGCAAATTGCGCTTGCATATCAGCGACCGTTTTAATGATACTAAGAGACTCATCTGCATTATGAGCATGATTTGGTTTTTGAGTTTGATTGGTTGGCGTAGGCTCATTTTGAGAGGGTGTATTTTGATTACTATCAGTCATTTGTCTTCCTTGTTATGAGCGTTAGAGTCAGTACGCTATTATCGATTTAGGACTCTGAATCTATGGTCGTTAAAATAAGCAGTCTCTAAAGTACGAAAAGCGCCTGAGATTCCATTCAATGCTGCTAAACAGTATTTTATTCAATGCCGTTTAATGTAGCGCATTGTCCAATCAATGAACAGCACCTTTGATTGACTACTGGGTTTGTATGAAATACGTGTCAGGCAAGGGTTATATTGCCGCAATTTAACCGTATTTTTAACGCAGCTCGGACAATTAATTCATACATTAAACAGCAAAATTTAGATTTGGGCACAAAAGCTAAAACTGCTACACTAAATATCAATAAGAAGCCCCTTTTTTAATAACAAAACCATAAGACAATCACTCTCATGCAAAATACCGCGCAACCACTCAATGATATGCTGGTCAGCAAATCACTCTCAGCTGCTGATTACGTCCCTACCCTTGATGCTATGCTATCGCGTACGTTAGCACGTATCGCGCTCAAAAAAGAGCAAGGTCTACGCACGCCTGACGAGCTTTGGATTGTCGATCACAATGATGTCTATACGCTTGGACAAGCCGGTAAAGAAGAGCATATCTTGCAACGTACCAATACGCCGATTATCAAGACCGACCGCGGAGGTCAGGTGACATGGCACGGGCATGGACAGTTGGTTATCTATTGGTTGTTTGATCTGGACAGTCTGGGCTGGAGTGTGCGCAACATGGTATCGCACGCCGAGCAAGCGATTGAAGATGTGGTCAATGACTGCCTAAAAAGCCACGCGTCTAATAGCAGTCTTATCAGCGCCCATGCCCGCCGCGATGCGCCCGGGGTTTATTTATATAGCCATCTGAATACTGCCAGCAATGACAAGGCTCAACCAGTCACTGAGCTTCCGATTGATGACGCCATTATGCTGGGTAAAATCGCTTCACTTGGCTTTAAAATCAAGCATGGTTTTAGTTATCATGGGGTCGCGATTAATTTAGATTGTGATTTATCGGCCTTTAATGCCATTAACCCTTGCGGCTATGCGGGCATGCAAATGTTACGACTGGCTGACTTTGCCGCCATGGATAAGCAAGCGCAGGATAAACAACTGGCAGCGCAGGCAGCAGAGCAATCTATGCCAGCAATGACCAACTGTTTAAGCTATGAACAAGTGACGCAAAAACTTATCTCTAATATTGCCAAGCGTCATGCTGGACATATCCAATTACGTGCCCTCGCTCCTAAATAGTTTTTAATTACTGTTTTTGCATAATCCTTTTTTGCATAATATCGTGCACGCTTAGACTTAAGCATTGTGAGAAAATTTGAGTCAAACTTGTTATAATCGCAGGCGCACAAATTGGGCGCAGCAAAAACCTTAGCGCGCCAACATCTAACCCTTTATCATTGAAGCATTCACAACAAAAGCACCTTGGAGCAATTTATGGCAGATTTTAATAAAATTTTGGACGCAGGCGACGTCGATGGTGGCATCATTAATGTGGTCGTAGAAATCCCAACTGGTAGCAGCCATAAAATTGAGTGGAACCGCGAATTGGGGGTATTTGAGCTTGACCGTGTTGACCCACAGATTTTCGCCAAACCTTGTAACTACGGTTTTATCCCGCAAACCCTTGATGAAGATGGCGATGAGTTAGATGCGCTTATCATCACAGAACAGCCTTTGCCTACTGGCATTTTCTTAAAAGCGAAAGTTATCGGCGTGATGAAATTCGTTGATGATGGCGAAGTCGATGACAAAATCGTCGTCGTACCTGCTGACGACCGTGATACAGGCAATGCTTACAACAGCCTAGAAGACTTACCAAAGCAGCTGATCAACCAATTACAATTCCATTTTAGCCACTATAAAGACCTTAAAAAAGCCGGTACAACGGTGGTCGAATCTTGGGGTGACGTTGCAGAAGCTAAAGAAGTCATCAAAGAGTCTATCCAACGCTGGAAAGACCTATAAATTATCCTAGATAATTTAAACAAGCGTTTATGGCAATTTTTTATTAAAATTCGCTAAGCGCTATGAAAATACCGCAGACATGATAATGGTTGCGGTATTTTTTTGCTTGAATTTTGCGGGGATAAAATGGTTATAATACCCTCACCTACCTAGTATCTCACCCAAATAAGGACTGTCATGTTCGACTCTGATTCAGGCTCAACGCCCGCCAATAAAAAACTGCCAAAAGCTGTGATGATGATGGTCGAAAAAGGCAATTTGGTGCAGGCAATTAAAACCTTGTCCGCTGATGAAAATATCAGTATGGATGCCGCTAAATCTCGCATAGATGCTTACGAGCTTGCGCTAAAGAACAAGCAGCAGCAAACTCTCACGACTATCGCCAATAAACAAGGTATCCCAAGCCAAGCTTTTAGCTTTGATAGAGAACAAGTGCAAGAAGAGCCTGAGCAATTGATTAGAAGTAAAGTCAAAAGCACGCCCTCTGAGCAAGGCTTCCAAAGTCTACAAGACGGCGTTGACAGCCAGCTTAATGATTTGGGCTATAAAAAACCGCTCATCCCTTATTGGGCAAAGCGGCTATTGGTCATTGCTATCGTTATGGCAGGATTGTTTTGGATAATGTGGCGAATTTTTGGCTAGTCTATTATAAGCGGTTCCATTATAGCAGTCTGTTTTAAGTGGTCTGTTAATAGGTTTTAAGGGTGAAATTGCTGGTTCCGCTAGGGTATACGATATAGAACTAGGCTATAGATAGCTTGGTCTATATTTTTATTTTTTCCAGCTTGCGTGTTGTTATCATATTAACTTAAGTTTGCTTTTCCGTTACTAGTTTACAACTGTACCTTTGTTTTGAGTGCACTATTATACTTTGCATTTTTTGGAATATTGTCGCAATTCATCCTATTAAAGCTTTTTAGTTAACCTGTTTTTGACTTTTATAAGATGAATTTTATTAGGGGTGGAGTATTCGTGAATATAAGTGATCTTTCTGAGTATCAACTTTATAAATTGAAATCAATAGACCCTAGTCTAACTCCTAATTGGCGAGAGGTTATTTATAGCATCCTCCCTGACTTAGATAGCGAGAGCCAAAACAGCCTGTATTTAAAGATATTAAAACCTCGAGGTATTTCTCTTGATGCCAACGGTAGATTGAAACATCGTCGCCCTGCCACTCTACAAGAGACTGTAGGAGATATTCAAAGTACTCATAACGGTTTATTATCTGTAGCAGATGATATGTTCAAAATCATTAATTCACGTTCTCAGTACTATGATGCTGTACAGCTTGCTGATGAAATTGAAGCGATTTTTGGTTATTTAGATAATTTAAATACAAGAGGATTACTCTACGAACAAAAAAATCGTAATAGAATAAAAATAGCTTTCTTATATGATCTAGCATATTGGATAGATACCGTTGAACTCAAAATCTCTCCTGGTCTTCGTAAACTTGACTCCGATATGGTCAAAGCATATTTAAAAGAGGTTTTTATTAAGCAGAAAGTACAAGACCAAGACTTTCGAAAGTGGGATTCATCAGACACAGATTTCCAGAAATTTACTTATATACCTGCTTTCATTAGAGATGAAGGTGAAGGTAGGAATTTTTTTGTCGTAGAAGGTTTGAAATATTGGTTTGTGATTGGAAGTACAGATGAGGTGGGTAAAAATCCCTACTCTTTTCGACGATTCCTTCACGAAGATAGTAGTGGTAATGGAGTTAATGAATATATTTATCTGACCCATATTGTTATCAAAAAATATAATATGAGTGATTTAAAATACCTATCTGATTGCTCACTATGGATGAGTCGATTTTATACCCTTGACCTAGGAGCACCTGATACGCTTCTAGACTTTATCAATGAAATTCGTAGCCTAGAAAAGAGTTATTTAAAACCCTTACTAAAAGAACGGTTAGAGCAAGTGGGGGGCACTACAGAAGTCATTATAAAAGAGCGTATGATCACTTATGAAAAACAAGCTTCTGTGTTAATACTTCAGAAACTACCTAGAATTCAAAATATCCTTAATAGTAGAGAGGATCAAGACTACCTCATTTACCATTTAGATAAATTAATTCAAGAAATGATAGAAAGTATGCATGATTTCAGATTACAGCCTTTAGTCATGCATTCTCCTAGTAGCGATATTCTACTAGCTAAATTAATGGCTTTAAGAGTTCTACTCAAGAAATCGCATGACTTTATTTTTTCTCAAGAGTTAAGTATCGAAGAGCGTTCAGAAGCTATGGGAGACCCACTTCACAAACTCCAACAAGAACTACAGGATGCCAAAGAGTTTATAAAAGAAGCTGAACAGCTAGAAAGTGAGCTTGATAATTACTATGAAATTAAAGAGAAAGGAAGCTTTTGGAAAAAAGTTGCGTTAGGGAGAAAACCTAGATATACACTAGAGGAAATCAATAAAGAAAAGCTGAATCTTAAGAAAGAGGTTTTTATATCAATCGTCCGCATGGCCAAGAATCAAAAAAGAGGCATGGTATATATTGAATTTGAATGTGATGAAATTATAAACAAAGAGTACAGACATTATGCCCTAGCAGATGGAGAACTAGGCGTCACTCGTCTGCCGAGAGTACTTCGTCTACCTGAAGACAAGCGTAAATTCGATATTGACTATATAGCGCAAACAGTAAACCAAAATATTTTCGAAGCTAATCAACTATGGTAAACAATAGTATGTAAGAGCCTCTAGTAGCCTTTTCTGAGACCATCTCATAGTGTAACTGCTTATTCTCCTGTTAGTGGATTATAAGCAGTTACACAGAGTTTGGGAAAGTCTCTTCTGTACACCATGAAGTACATTGTGACTATTCCAGTGTTTTAAGACGTTGATACCATTAGCCTGAAGCCAAAGATTCGAGTCCTCACTAGGGAACCATTGTTGCTCCCATAACGGGCGTTATGGTAAATAAACCTCGCCGCCTACCAATTCATATAAATTACGAATAACTTCAAGACATTAAAAAAGAGATACCGTAGCATCTCTTTTTTTAAATTCATCAGACATGTTATCTTAGTGATGCTCACCCGGTAAAATTCTAGCAAAGGCACGCTGAGCAAGGTTTGGTTTTTTATTGCTAGTCAATCCAGCACGGGTGCTTGGGAAAATACGGTAACCCATCGATTGAATACCAACGTTAATGGCTGGTGCTAATGAATAAGTCGCCGACGCAAATTTGCCCATGTTACTGGCAATACTGTTTGGTTTATGGACAATCGCTTTGGCGACCATCATCGCCGCTTCATCAGGCATCAGCGCAGGCATGTAGCGGTATAACTTAGTAGGCTCAATCATCGGTGTACGAACTAGGGGCATAAATATATTAGTGATTGTAATATTGTCACCTTTGACTTCGGCAGCTAGGCAACGGCTAAAAGCATCAAGTGCTGATTTTGATGCAACATAAGCGGCAAATCGCGGACTGTTCGCCAATACGCCAATCGATGAGATGTTAACGATTTGTCCAGTTTGGCGTTCGATCATGGTCGGCAAAAATCCAAGCACTATTTTAACGGCGCCAAAGTAATTGATATCCATGGTACGCTCAAAATCATGGAAACGATCTATAGACTCGTGCACCGAGCGACGAATTGAGCGACCCGCGTTATTGACCAAGACGTCTACATGACCGAAATCTGCCAAAATTTGCGCGCTAACTTTTTCTATATCATCCATATTGGTCAGATCACAAGGGTAATAAGTAGCCTTACCACCAAACTCCTCGATACTGTCTTTAACAGCCTTTAATTTGTCTTCGGTACGCGCCAACAAGATAACATGCGCGCCGCATTCACTGAGCAGATAGGCTGTACGCTCGCCGATACCGCTGGATGCTCCTGTGATAATCACGTTTTTGTCTTTAACCGCTTTTCTGATTGCTTTTTTTGAAGGGTTAGCCATAAAAAATCCTTTTAAAATTAGACTTTCGTTAATATTTGTCTAAATCATAGCAAAGAAATATAGAATAAAGGGAATAAATCAGCAATAAAAACATTTTAACTCGTCGGATACTTTTATTTACTGAATTGTTGAACAATTTATGCTCGGCAGTTGACTTTCACTACCTATTGATGAGTATGTAAAAAGTCTTCGACCACGCGAAACTGTCCAGCGGTGCTCTCCTCGCCATACATAGCTTGGCGAAAGGCGTTGGAATTGGGAATGCCGGTGGTATACCACGCAATATGCTTGCGAGCAATACGGCAACCTGAGTATTCGCCATAAAACCCATATAGCTCCTGTAAATGCGCTAGGACAATCTCTTTTATCTCGCTGACACTTGGCGCGTCAAGGCGTGCGCCAGTCCGCAAGAAATGTTCGATATCGCGAAATATCCACGGCTGCCCTTGCGCGGCGCGTCCAATCATTACCGCATCACATCCTGTCAGCTCATAGACACGCTGCGCTTTTTGGGCACTATCAATATCGCCATTAGCAATCACAGGAATATTAATGCTTTCTTTGACTTCGCGAATCAGCTCATAACGCGCTTCCCCAGTATACATATCCTCACGCGTTCGACCATGAATGGCAATCGCAGCAATACCCGCCTGCTCTGCTCGCTTGGCCACGCGCAAAATATTTTCGCGGCCATTTTCAAACCCCAAACGCGTTTTTAAAGTCACAGGCGCATCAACGGCTCCTACCGCCGCATCCAGTAAGCGCGCGACCAAATCTTCGTCTTGTAAGAGCGCAGATCCTGCCAACTTACGGCACACTTTTTTGGCAGGACAGCCCATGTTGATATCAATAATCTGCGCGCCATTATCAATCTGATAGCGCGCCGCTTCTGCCAGTTTATCCGGTTCTGCGCCGGCAATTTGTGCCGAAATCGGTGCAATCTCATTATCAAAATTGGCACGATAGAGCGATTTTTTGCGCGCATAAAGCGCGGTATCAGCGATAATCATTTCACTCACCGCGTGACCCGCGCCAAAGGATTTGCACAGTCTACGAAACGGATTGTCGGTCACGCCAGCCATCGGGGCGACCATCAGACGGTTTTCAATCGTCAAGCCACCAATGACCAATGGTTGTAATAAGGGATGATCATTATTAGCTTCTGCTGATGCTTGATCGGACTCTATATTATTTATAAGCATAAAAAACGGCTTGATTCGTAGTGTAAACAAGCCGTTATTCTAAGGGTTCGTGCGCATATTGCAAGTTATTCAACAAATCATTTATTCAGCGCTCGTTAGTGGCAAGACGATTATTTATCAAATACACTGCCCTGCTCCAAGGTAATATCATCATCGTGAGCTTGCATTCGCCACGGTAAGATATCGGGCGAAACATTGATGAAGTGTAAATATTTTTCGAATTGATCAATGATATCGTTAATCACCGATTCTGGTTGATAACCATACAAATCATAAGTTTGACCGCCGCGGCGTAGATACACTTCCGCGCGATAATGATGTTCTTGTGGCAGTTTACTCGCCATCTCTTCCGTATAATAATCTGGCACTTCATGCTCTGATAAACGCACTTCGTACCAAAACTCGACGTTATCGCCGCCCCTGAGCTCAAATACCACGCGGTCATTGACTTCATCAAAATTCACCTCAGGCAACCAACCCGTTTCGGCAAACTTTTCGGCAACCTCATGCATCGACGATAAAACCGTTCCTTTAATATAACCCAAAACTTTATCGCGCGTTGGTTGCTGGGTCATATAGTCAATGCGGTCACGCCAAGCATCTAGTTTCAACAGATGTGGCGGCAGGTGATTGTCACTGGCCAGGCTTTGATTGCGATGACCTTCGATACGCAGCGCTCGCCACATGCCAAACATCGCAATCAAAATAATAATCGTAAAGGGCAAGGCGCTAACAATTGCCGCTGTTTGCAGCGCTTGCAGGCCACCTGCTAAGAGCAGCGCAGAGGCAACAACGCCAAGTATCAATACCCAAAACGTACGCTGCCATGCCGGCGTATCGCTACGACCGCCCGCTGCGAGCGAGTCAATCACCAATGAACCTGAATCGGATGAGGTGATAAAAAAGGTAATGATAAGTACTACAGCAAGTGCTGACACCACTTGGGTAAACGGTAGATTTTCGAGTAGCTTAAATAAAGCAATCGCTTGGTTATTTTGCACTTCAGTAATCAGCGATTCATAGCCTTGAATCATAATCATATTTAGTGCTGTATCACCAAACACCGCAAACCAAAAGAAAGTAAAGATGGTAGGTACTAGCATCACGCCAACGATAAACTCGCGAATGGTACGACCACGACTAATTTTGGCAATAAAAATACCGACGAAAGGCGACCAAGAAATCGTCCACGCAAAAATAAATAGCGTCCAACTGGTAATCCAATCGCCTTGCTGATACGCCTGCAGACTAAAGGTACGCTCGACAATATTACCTAGATAACTACCCGTGTTTTCCATAAAGGCGTTGAGAATAAATATCGTCGGCCCTACCGCAAATACAAACAGCATCAGCGCCGTTGCCAGTATCATGTTTAAGATAGATAAGCGTTTGACTCCTTTATCCATACCTGCAAGCACTGATATCAAGGCCAACCCCGTAATCAAGACAATGGCGATTACTTGCACGGTTGTATTGACTGGAATGCTTGGTAATAGGTAATGGAGTCCCGTATTTATTTGCGACACTGAAATGCCAAGACTGGTGGCCAAACCAAATAAAGTACCTAAAATGGCGAACACATCAACCGCATGACCAATAGGTCCATGTATTTTTTCACCGATGATGGGATACAGCGTCGAGCGCATGGATAGTGGCAAACCGTGACGAAAAGCAAAATACGCTAGCGTCAAGGCCACGACGCCATTAATTGCCCAAATATGGAAACCCCAATGGAAGTAAGCAATCTGCATGGCTTCTTTTGCCGCAGCTATAGTTTGTGGCTCTGATAGCGGCGGCGAGGCAAAATGCGTCACTGGCTCCGCTACCCCATAAAATAGCAAAGCAATCCCGTACCCTGCCGAAAACAACATCGCAAACCATTCAATAAAATTGTACTGTGCCTCACCATGGTCAGGCCCTAGTTTGATACTGCCATAAGGCGAAAATGCGAGCACTACCACAAACATCAAAAACAGCGCGGTTGCTAGCATATAAAACCAGCCGAATGTCTCGGTGGTAAACTCTAGTACTTGGACAAACAAACCACTCGCCAGCTGTGGGTTGACCGATGTCCCCACTACCAGCAATAACATGACAATGGCCGTCGGTATAAATACTGGCATCAAAATAGTAGAGCGAGGTTTACTCATAAAAAATTCTCAAAAAATCTTAAATTTGGGTATGCGTCTAATATTGTTATATAACGCCCAGTTATTCAAATAAATTTTAAATCACTGAGCCAATAGTTACATTACCTAATAATGATAAAAAATATTGCTTTATTCATTAACATTGCTTTTTTATTAATATTGCTTTGTCTATTAATATTGAAAAACATCGCTATTTAACGAAAAAAGACAGCTGCTTAGCTGCCTTTTTTATCACACGAATACACATTTACTTATCAAACACACTGCCTTGCTCCAGCGTGATGTCATCATCATGTTGCTGCATACGCCATGGCAAGATATTTGGCGAAACATTGACAAAGTGTAGATACTTTTCAAATTGATCGATAATATCATTAATCACCGATTCAGACTGATAGCCATATAAATCATAGGTCTGACCACCGCGGCGCAGATAGACTTCGGCACGGTGATGATGCTCTTGTGGTAATTCATTGGCCATGTCTTCGGTATAATAATCAGGCACCTCGTGCTCTGACAAGCGCACTTCGTACCAGAATTCCACATTATCCCCGCGTCTTAGTTCTAGTACGGCGCGATTATTAATCTCATCATAATTGACCTCAGGTAACCAGCCGGTTTCGGCAAATTTCTCTGCCACCTCTTGCATCGACGATAGCACTGTACCTTTAATATAACCCAGCACTTTATCGCGCGTTGGCTGATTGGTCATATAATCAATACGGTCACGCCAAGCGTCTAGTTTCAATAAATGTGGCGGTAAATGATTGTCGTTGGCCAAACTCTCGTTACGATGGCCTTCGATACGCAGCGCTCGCCACATACCAAAGGTCGAGATCAAAATAATCACTGCAAACGGCAAGGCACTGACGATAGCGGCAGTTTGTAATGCACTCAAACCACCTGCGATAAGTAGCACCGCCGCGACAGCACCCTCAGTGACAACCCAAAACGTACGCTGCCACCAAGGCGTATCGCTACGTCCACCCGCCGCGAGCGAGTCAATCACCAATGAGCCTGAATCTGACGAAGTCACAAAAAAGGTGATAATCAATAGCACGGTCAATGACGAGACAATCTGAGTAAATGGTAGTTGCTCTAAAAGCTTAAATAACGCAATGGCTTGGTTGTTTTGTACCTCGCTAATCAGTGCCTCATAACCATCGACCATAATCATGTGTAGCGCAGTATCACCGAATACCGAGAACCAGAAAAAGGTAAACAACGTTGGCACCAGCATTACACCAAGAACAAACTCACGAATGGTACGTCCACGACTAATCTTGGCGATAAATAGCCCAACAAAAGGCGCCCAAGCAATGGTCCATGCAAAAATAAACAGCGTCCAGCTACCGATCCAATCGCTCGATTGATAGGCTTGTAAACTAAAGGTACGCTCGACAATATTGCCTAGATAGCTGCCCGTGTTTTCCATAAAGGCATTTAGAATAAATACTGAAGGCCCAACAATAAACACAAATAGCATCAAAGCAGTGGCGAGCACCATATTTAAGATAGATAGGCGCTTTACCCCTTTGTCCATACCTGCTAGTACAGAAACGAGTGCCGCCGCCGTCACCAAGGCAATGATAATCACTTGCACCGTGGTACTGACTGGCACCGTATTTGGCAACAGATAATTTAAACCTGCATTAATTTGCGCGACTGACAATCCCAAACTGGTGGCGATACCGAACATAGTACCGACGATCGCAAACACATCGACGGTATGCCCAATGGGGCCATGGATTTTGTCACCGATTAGTGGATAGAGCGTTGAGCGCACGGACAATGGCAGACCATGCCGAAACGAGAAGTACGCTAGTGACAAGCCAACCACACCATAAATCGCCCAAATATGAAAACCCCAGTGGAAATAAGCAATTTGCATCGCCTCTTTTGCCGCCGCAATAGTCTGCGGCGTAGAGAGTGGTGGACTGGCAAAATGTAATACTGGCTCGGCGACACCATAAAACAACAAGGCAATGCCATACCCAGCTGAAAATAGCATGGCAAACCATTCAAGGAACTTATACTCAGCCTCGGCATGGTCAGGGCCCAACTTAATACTGCCATACGGTGAAAATGCTAAGGCGATAATAAACATCAAGAATATGGCAACTGCCAACATATAAAACCAGCCGAACGTATCGGTGGTAAATGCCAATACCTTACTAAACAACTCACCAGCTGCCTCAGGATTAATGGCTGTACCAATCACCAATAACAACATAATGGTGGCGGCGGGCACAAAGACGGGTAACAAAATAGTGGAGCGAGGTAATTTACTCATAAAAAGTGATGTCCTCAAAAAATAACAATCAATAAGAAAGCTAAATACAACAAGAAAAGGTAGCACTGCCTACTTTATGAATTTGTACGAATAAAGGCAGTAGATGGTTCGGCTCTTATCAAACCGCTTATAAAGCAAATATAATTTTTATCACACTCTCTGCAAAAACCCTAGGCAAGTGCCGAACTCGTAACACTATTTTAACGTTTGTTACATGACTATTACTCAGCAATAAAAAAGGCAACTTGTTAGCTGCCTTTTTTTTAATGGTTGTATTATTAATAGTTAATTTAAGATATTAAGCATCAATAGCCTCGGCTAACTGCTTGGCCATTTCCGCAAGCTCACCTTGATCTGCTTGCGTGACCGCATGGCGGCCTAGCTCGTGGATGCTAGATGGAATCAGATGGACATGATAATGAAAGACGGTTTGCCCTGCTTGCGCGCCATTTAACTGCATTTGAATAATACCCTCACGCTCGAATACTTGGCGCTGCGCTTGTATGACTTTTTTGGACGTCATTAACACCGCTGCGGCGTATTCTGGCTCAAGATCGGCCAAATCAACGGCTTTTTGCTTAGGAATCACCAGTACATGACCCTTTGCTTGCGGCATGATATCCATAAAGGCCAGGGTTTTGTCATCCTCGAACACTTTATGATAAGGAATATCACCGTTTAACATTTTGGCAAAGATATTATTATCATCATATTTGGTTTGATTATCTTGACTCATTTTTATTCCTTAATTGGTGGTCATTAATTATTTATCATTACGTGGTTATCAGTACTAAAGGGTAAATAGCTTAGCAAATATAGTGGACGAAATTTGGATTGAGTACAAGTGGCTGATACATTCACTAGCCACTTTCAATTTTACTGAGTTTTGCTACCAACAATTCTATAAGTGATACGATTAATTTATTGGCGAGCCGTGCGCTTTAAATGTTATATTAATCCTCTATTTTAATCACCTCAGGTTTATGGATTTGACTGCCTTGCCAACCCAATTACCCCAATCATCAAACACTACTGACGCTCATAGCGACCACGCTTATGACACTATGAGAAATCATACTGCGGTTAATGAAACGCTTGAAGATAGCGCACCGTCAACCTTGTCAAGCATTGAGCCAAACGCCATTATTTTAGCTGAAGCATTGACTGATAAAACGATCAGTTGGCGCATCCATAATTGTAAAATCAGCAAAAAAATCATGACGCAGGGTATGCCACTGCCCTTTTTGTATCATTACGACAGTTTAGATGACAGCATTAAACAGACTTATCCATTAACACCTGCTCTACTTGCCCAGTTTAATACCCCCATGACAGCTAACGAGGCGGCGAAACTTATCGGTATTGATAAGGCGCTGATCACCAGCCCTTGGCATGTCAAAGTGATTGGCTCATTGGTGGTGTTTAGCGAAGCGCTGCAATTGGCCGTACGCCTGCATTGGACCAATACTGGTAAAGACACCCAGCAAATTTATACTAAAGACGAAGCCGATGCGCTTACTGCTGCTTTTAAAGAGTGGCAGTTTTTTGGTCGTATTGATGTGCTTTATAAAAATACTAAGCAAACACTTATCAGTATTGATGAGCAAGCCGAAAACGATAAACAGCTACTGACTATTGCTGCCAGTCCTGACTATCAATTCTTGCCAGCGCCTCACGCCTTAGTCGTCATCGCCAAACTTGAAACCGATAAAGCCGATTTGCCTTGGTTTGAGAGCGCTATTTTAGAGCGCCTCGTTTAAATATTGACCCTCAAGTCTTTATGATTATTGGTTAATGATTTTCAGTTATCCATATCTAATGGTATGGTAACGCCTTAGTATTATTCACTAGTACTCACATGGCATAAAAAGCACACTATCCGTATGACAGCGGATGCTGCAGACGTTTATAAATCTCGCTTATTTGTAAGGAATATCACATGGATTATCGCTCGAAAACTTCTACTGGCGGTCGTAATATGGCAGGTGCTCGTGCCCTATGGCGTGCGACGGGTATGACGGATGGCGACTTTGGCAAACCAATTATCGCCATTGCCAACTCCTTTACCCAGTTTGTCCCCGGTCACGTGCATCTAAAAGACTTGGGGCAACTGGTGGCGCGTGAGATTGAAAAAGCGGGCGGCGTGGCAAAAGAGTTTAATACCATTGCGGTCGATGACGGTATTGCCATGGGTCATAGTGGCATGTTGTATTCATTACCAAGCCGTGATTTGATTGCGGACTCGGTTGAGTATATGGTCAACGCCCACTGCGCCGACGCCCTAGTCTGTATTTCTAACTGCGATAAAATCACCCCTGGTATGCTGATGGCAGCCATGCGCCTCAATATCCCTGTTGTTTTCGTCTCTGGCGGCCCGATGGAAGCGGGCAAGGTCATCGCTAGTACTGTCGCTCATAGCCATAATAATGATGGCGGTAGCGACGTCCATACCACTGACAGTAAAGGCAATGCCATTCGTAAGCTTGATTTGGTCGATGCCATGATGGACGCCGCCGACGATAATATCAGCGATGAAGATGTCTTAGCGATTGAAAGCTCGGCTTGCCCAACTTGTGGCTCATGCTCTGGAATGTTTACCGCCAACTCAATGAACTGCTTGACCGAAGCATTAGGCTTATCATTGCCGGGTAATGGCTCGCTATTGGCCACGCATTCGTTACGCCGCGAGTTGTTTTTAGAAGCGGGTCGCACGATTGTATCATTGGCCAAGCGCCGTTATGAGCAAGATGATGATTCGGTATTACCGCGCTCTATCGCTACCAAAGCCGCTTTTGAAAATGCGATGAGCTTAGATATTGCGATGGGTGGCTCGACCAATACTATCTTGCATCTACTTGCCGCCGCCAATGAAGCGGAAGTTGATTTTAAAATGCATGATATTGACCGTCTAAGTCGTAGTGTCCCTTGTCTATCGAAAGTCGCTCCCGCCTCACAAAAATATCATATGGAAGATGTCCACCGTGCTGGTGGTGTGATGGCGTTACTTGCCGAGCTTGACCGTGCCAGTTTACTGACTACCGATATCCCAACCATTCATAGCGCAAGCATGAGAGATGCTATCGATAAATGGGATATCATGAATCCTGATAATACTGAGGCACGTGCGCGCTATATTGCCGCTCCTGGTGGCGTCCGTACCACGCAGGCCTTCTCGCAATCAAAAGAGTGGCCAAACCTTGACGTCAATCGTGAGTCGGGCTGTATTCGTAGTGCTCAGCATGCCTATTCAACCGATGGCGGCTTAGCAGTACTATACGGCAATATTGCTGAGCGCGGCTGCGTGGTTAAAACCGCAGGCGTCGATGAAAGCATCTTAGTCTTCACAGGGCGCGCGCGTATCTTTGAATCACAAGACGCTGCCGTAGCCGCCGTGCTTGATGACCAAATTGTCGCCGGCGATGTGGTCATCATTCGCTATGAAGGGCCAAAAGGTGGGCCTGGTATGCAAGAAATGCTGTATCCAACGACTTACCTAAAGTCTAAAGGCTTGGGCAAAGAGTGTGCGCTGTTAACTGACGGTCGTTTCTCTGGTGGTACTTCAGGCTTATCCATTGGTCATGCCAGCCCAGAAGCAGCTGAATGCGGCGCGATTGGTTTAGTACAAGAAGGTGATACCATTCACATTGATATCCCGAACCGTACCATCAATATGCAAGTCAGCGATGCCGAGCTTGCTGCGCGCCGCGAAGAGATGGAAGCGCGTGGACGTAACGCATGGAAGCCTGTAAGCCGTGAGCGTCACGTCTCGCCTGCGCTGCGTGCTTATGCAGCTATGACTACCAGTGCCGATACCGGTGCCGTCCGTGATGTGAGCCAAGTTGAGCGTTAAATAAACCTGTAAACGCAATGATTTATCACTAACCTTATAGAATTACCCAAAGCCTGCACCATGCAGGCTTTTTTTTCACCAAAAAACAACGCTACCGCCGTTCTGATAACGTTTTTTTGCGGTATTAAAAGGGTTTTACCGTCATTATTAATAGCAATTAAACCTCTTGTAACTTTATCTTTTTAAAACCAAAAAATAGCGTGCACCAAACTTATGATTGAAAACTATAATTTATTCTTATTGGTCTGCGGTATTGCCTTTTTATTCGGGGCACTGTTTCCTATTCTTTTTAAACGTACGCCCATCTCGCTGCCCATGCTGCAAGTAAGCTTTGGTTTACTCATGGGCTATTGGTGGACCAGTTTATCTTTTTTAAATCCGATGGATAACGGTTTAATTATCGAAAAACTGACCGAAATCGTGGTATTGGTTTCGCTGGTTGGTGCAGGTATCAAGATAGATACTGAGCTGTCGTGGCACTTATGGCGCCCGACTGTGCGCTTACTACTTATCACCATGCCGATTGGTATTTTTGTAATGGCAGCATTGGGCTATTATGCTTTTGGTTTGACATTAGGCGCGGCCATCTTGCTCGGTGCCGTACTGGCTCCGACCGACCCTGTGCTCGCCTCTAGCATCCAAGTCGGACCGCCCAATACTGGCGGCGAGGATACACCGCGCTTTACCTTGACCTCAGAGGCAGGGTTAAATGATGGCTTAGCGTTCCCGTTTGTCTATCTGGCGATTAAGGTCGCGGAAGCTTATAGCGGCGGGCAGCAGTTCACAGGTGAAATGCTGTGGCAATGGTTTACGACTGATGTGCTGTGGAAAATTGGCGCAGGTTTGGTGGTCGGGATTGTGGTTGGTAAATTACTAGCAAAATTGGTCTTTTCAAAATACAGCCACAATACCACCATCTCTCAAGGCTATGTCGTCATAGCTCTCACCTTGCTGGCCTATGGTTTGGCAGAATATGTGCACAGCTATGGGTTTATTGCAGTATTTGTCGCCGCCTTTGCTTTTCGGCGCTCGGAGCGTGAACACAGTTATCACCAAAAGCTGCACGATTTTGCTGAGCAGTCAGAAGGCTTACTGATGTCCTTAGTTCTTGTGGTTTTTGGCATGTTTTTAGGTCAAGGACTGCAAGCTGGCGTTGAGCTGACATGGCGCGTCTATATCGTCAGCTTTACCTTTTTATTATTGATTCGACCGATTGGCGGATTGATTGCTCTATCAGGATTAAAGCTGCCCTATACTGAAAAGTATGCCATTTCTGCGCTCGGTATACGCGGTATTGGCACCTTATATTATCTGTCTTACGCCCTCAATCAAGGCTTCTTTGATGAAGTAGACGCTGTTAAACTTTGGATAGTCTGCTCAATTGTCATTTTGGCGTCTATCTTTATCCATGGTTTGATTTCCCCAAGGTTGCTTAAGCTCACGCCTAATAAGCCCCGCCATGGATAGCCATAGATAATTTCGGAGCCTACCTCAATACTTTTGCTAGTTATAGTGTTACTACTTATTCTTTAAACATCTATACTTCTGTTTTTTATACTGGCAACAAGAATATTGAGGTAAGTTCAAGAGTCACGTCTACTAGATTCCAGCGTCAATCAAATCTAATACCGCTTCCGTCAGCGCAAACTGGCGGACATCATTGAGCATTGTTACATCAAAATTATGGATAAAGGTAAACGACAATTGCCGCGCAGGATCACACCACGCAACCGAACCGTTATAACCCATGTGCCCAAAACCTTGCGCGCTCATATTAGAAGCTTCACTTTGACAAATGCTAAACCTGCGATGATAGCCCAAGCGCCAGTTCATTTTCGCCGGCATTACCGCGTCCATGCCAGTGGTTTGCGGGGTTGAAAGCTGCTTAAATGTTGCGTCGTCAATTAATGTCTGCCCCTGCCATGTACCGCCATTGGCTAGCATGGCATAAATAGTTGCTAATGCTTGCGCTGATGCCACGCCGTTGGCAGCGGGAATGATGGCTTGTAGCGTCCGTTTATCGTAATAATCGATAGGTTGTTTATTAGCCAACACAAGAGCCGATTTATAGTTTTTTAGATTAAGCTGGCTGTTATTGAAGTATAAACGGTTAATTTTTGCTGTATCCAAATTAGGCAGCTCATCTGCCATTGCGCTTTCATTTTCGCTTGCTTGATTGGTTAGCGCTCTTTTTTGCCAACAAGTATAGCTTGGTAGGCTTGAATAAATACGCAAAGTATTTTCAGAATCCGCTCTTAACACGGGTTTGCTGCGGCGAGGTCGCGCTTGCGACAGCTCCTGATTGCTTATTTGCTGGGCTGCGTATTCGTCTGTTTGGAAATATTTAACCAAATGAGCCACTTCATCTACTTTATCGTCTGGCACCCCAAAATAACAGCTGTCTGCAATTCCTAGCGGCTCAGTCAAATAGTGACGCAATGCGTTAGCTAATGACATATGGGTAACGGCTTCTATCACGCCGCCCAGTACCCAGCCATAAACCAAGGCGCTATAAGCGCTCTCATATAAGGCGCTGTCTTCAGGCGCCGTTACTGGCATAGCAGCAACCTTTTCTAGCATGAGCTGCCAATCGAGCACTGTGTCGTTATCGACATCGATACTTTGAATCGAGAATAAATTGCCCTGATGCGACATGACGCTACGCAAAGTAATCTGCCCTTTTCCTTGCGCGGCAAAAGCAGGCCAATAATCCGCAATCGCTCGGTCATAATCAAGCATATGCTCGGAGACCAACACATGCACCAATGTCGCCAACACCCCTTTCCCTGTTGAAAAATTCAGCGATAGGGTATCGGGGCTCCATGATAAATCTGCGCGCGCTAGCCCGACACTGGCTTGAGCAATACATTGCCCCGCTTGATAAACAACTAAAGCCCCGCCCGCTGGTGCGTCATCAAGCTGTAAATCTGTTAGCAATTGTTGTAATTTTTGTTGAATAATAGGATTAGTAGACGTATTGACATTTTGATTATTAGCTTTCTCATTATTATTTTTCATTCTTCACTCGCTTTATTTATAAAAACATTTTTTATAGTCAAAAAATTCATTAGCTAATTAATCACGAAATTTGCTCATAAAAAAGGCAACCTATTGGTCGCCTTTTTGTTGTATATCGCTCATATGTAGCGTGTACAGTTTGCCATACATGGTTAGTATGCCATGAGTCTAGCGTGGAACCAATAAACGATTATGAACCTCTTCTTCTAGCTTCGTCAAACCATGACTGCGCCCGCGCTCCATTGCCGTATCCATTTTGCGTCCACGTAACCAGCCCGCACGCAATGCTACCGCTGCACCAGCGCGATTACCAGAACCACAGTGCAAGACGGTTTTTTTGCCATGGTACTGACGCAAGATGTTATCAAACGCCAATATATTTAACTGTTTTAAATCGTTAGCCCCGCTGATAGGCAGCTGCTCGTAATACATACCAGCGCGCTCTACCGCCGCGCGCTCATCGAAATTTAGCTCATCATCTGGCTGCAAGTTAAGCACCAACTCAACGCCAGCCGCCGCTAAAGTAGCGACCTTTTCGTCGTCGAGGGCGCCGCACACGATGGTGTTGTCATCAGGGCGAAAATACGGCTCAAACATATTTTCCAAATCGATACCGTTATCTTTAGCAGTAGCTTCATCTATGGTAGCTGAGTTATCGGGCGCAGCTACGCTTGTTGCATTGTCATGTAAAGTCATAATGAATAATTGGTTAATAAAATATAAAGGTTAAAAATATGGCGCAATCTATTGATTTTCGCTTTGCAGTTTAATCACACCAGCAAGATGCGGCTTGTCATTTTTAGCGCTAAACAAGCCAAATTCGCAAGTATCGGTTGGGCTCTTTAACTGCGCTATCGGCTCAGCGATCAGCTCTACTTCAGCTGGCAAAAAGATAGGCAGCTTAAATGATACATTGACCGTGCAAGCATCTGGTAGCTCATCCACCAGCGCTAGACATTTAGCTTTTGACCACATGCCGTGGGCGATGGCTTTTGGAAAACCAAATGCGCGTGCCGATAATGGATGGAGATGGATGAGGTTAAAATCCCCTGAAACAAACGCATAACGACGGCCGATATCTTCTGGTACTTCAAAGATACTGTGCACGCCTTCTTCATTCACCAAAGGCTTAACGGTCACTGGACGCGGCGTGCTTTTTTTATCTTTGCTACCTGATTTTTTTCCACGTGACAAATAAGTAGAAGTGCCTTCCCAAATTACCTCGTCGTCTGACTTAACGGTGGTGACAAAATCAAACTGCTGGCCTTGCGCATGGTCGCGTAGATTATCAAACTTCACCGCCATCGCTACCGTTTCACGCTCACCGATAGGACGATACTGCGTCACGCTATTATCCACATGCACCAAACCTAGCATAGCAAAGGGAAATGGCTCTTTGACCATCATATTCATTTGTAACGTCTGTGATAAAACAGAAAAATAGGTAATCGGTATTTTGCCATTGTCGGCGAAACCACAAATCTTACGATAATCGTCAAGATTATTTTGGTCGATGTGTAAATTGTCTACATAATAGGTCGCTTGTGGTAACTGATCGCGGCTTACCTTGTCGTTATTACCGATAGGTAATAGACTCTTGACGATATTGGCGTAGGTGGTATGCGCTTTTGGCAACGCATCATAATGTTTGTCTGACATAATAAATCCTAAATGGGGTTGAGCTAACTGAGGCTGGAGCAAATTATCTGGCTACTTGTAAACAGTGAAGCATTCGTTTGTCGGCTTATTTGTTTACTGGTTGGTTTACTGGTTCATTTACTGGCACATGCTTTTATTCATACCTGTTTTTATCATAAAAAAGCCACCCTCGGGCAGCTTTATTACAATTTATCAGCAATTTTTCGTAAGCATATGTGAGGTCAATTTAACAATCTTGTCCATTTTACCTACTTAATACAGGCTTGCTCGATATCTTTTAGTCATTTATCGAGCAGTATTCTGCCTCTATTTTACTGGCTATGCATCCAACAAGCTATGCACCCAACAAGCTTTGACCACAAACACGTACGATATTGCCATTTAGACCACCAGAAGCTGGCGACGCAAGCCATGCAATGGTTTCAGCCACATCGATTGGTAAACCGCCTTGGCTCATTGAGTTCATACGGCGACCGGCTTCACGAATGGCAAACGGAATGGCTTCTGTCATTTGCGTTTCGATAAACCCTGGCGCTACAGCGTTGATAGTCATGCCTTTAGAACCGTCGTCTAATTGCTTAGCAGTCGCATTTACCAAACCGATGACGCCCGCTTTAGAAGTAGCATAGTTACTTTGACCTAGATTACCAGCGATACCTGAGATAGATGAAACGCAGACGATACGTGCATGGTCTTTTAGTACATCATTATCTAGCAAGTAGCGGTTTAGCTTGGCAATACTGCCCAAGTTGATGTTGATAACCATGTCCCACTTTTTCTCATCCATTTTTGCCAGTGTCTTGTCACGGGTCACGCCAGCATTATGAATAACGGCATCTAAACCGCCACGCTTTTGCGCCGCTTCTGCGATTTCTTTGCCCGCATCTTCACTGGTGATATCGACGGTTAATACTGAACCACTGATTTCGCTGGCGACTTTTTGTAAGTCCGCTTGCTGCTGCGGTACATCAAGACAGATAACATGAGCGCCTTCGCGTGCCAACACACGAGCGATGGCTTCACCGATACCGCGACTTGCGCCAGTGACCAGCATAGTTTTACCGCCTAAAGGCTGCGTCCAATCGACATCAACGTTGGCGCCATTGGTCACACGTACCACTTGTCCTGACACATAAGCTGAGCGCGCTGAGGCAAAGAAGCGTAACGTTGAGTCTAGGTTCTTTTCAGCGCCTTCTGCCACGTAGATAAGCTGGGCGGTGATACCGCGCTTAAACTCTTTACCAACAGATTTCACAAAACCTTCAAGCGAGCGCTGTGCCAATGCCGCTTCAATATCGCTCAAATCTTCTGGTGGACGACCGATAACGATAACACGACCTGATTTTTCGACGCGGCGCGCTACTGCATGAAAGAACTCATACACTTGTTTGAGCTCATCAGCATTACTGATATTGCTGGCATCAAACAATAAAACTTTAAACTTGTCATCGCCGCCGGTATTGGCTTTGGCTTTCACGCCTGCATCAGCCAGTGCGTCTTTTACCGCATCACGGCTATTAACAAATACATCAGCATGCAAATCTGACAAAATACGGGCAACTGATTCGCTGATGGCAGTATTGTCGCCATCAGCACGGCCAACCAATACACTACCACGTACTGACGGCTGTCCACTATCAAAACGATCCAACTCGACTGGCATCGGCAAGCCTAGATTTTTTGCCACTTTTCGGCCAATAGAAGACTGCACAAAATCACCATAACGGTCTGACATAATATAATCCTATAATTGATGAAAAAAATTATTAATATGAGTAAACAGGTTAAAAACTGCTGTAACTATACACTTCCATGCAAAACAAGTCCAAAAGCTGCGCCTGTCTATCATAATCTGTAGACAAGCCAGTATACAAGATAGCAACTTTTTCTCGCCTTAAAAACACCCCACTTATGTTAAAATATAACGTATAAGTTATGGCAAATGCATTTATAGATAACAATATATTATCAAAAGCGCCGTTATGCAATGTTATTCGTCAATACTAACCAGTATAATCAGTAGCGTTTGATAATTAGCATTGAAGGCATGAGCTTAAAATTAGCGTCACATCGTTTGCTAAAGAGATACAGTAAGCGCGTAAAAAGCGCCTTATGCTAACCTTCTCTGCCGTGTACTATGTTTTTCTCTTTTATTTTTATTTTGTTTTTCCCTTTTATCTTCTACCCATATTTTTTAAGGATAATATTATGAGTACTAAAAACAATCACCCTGATAGCCCTGTTGTTGAAACGACCGTCGTAAAAGCCGGTGATAGCCAAAATACCGAAACAGCGACTGACGCAGCAACTGAAGACGCCAAGCAGCCAAACGTTTTTGACACAATGGCAAACTCAAAAACCGCTGAGCCAAAAAAAGCGGACGATAAAAAGTCTGATACAAAAGCAGCGGATACGAAAACAGACAGCTCTAATAAAGATAATTCTAAGAAAGACGAGTCTAAAAAAGATGAGTCTAAAAAGGAGAGCACCGCTGAAAAAAGCTCAAAAGACAGCAAAACTACTAACGCTACTAAAGATGATAGTGCGACTAAAGATGCCAATAAAAAGACTGACACAGCTAGTAAAAAAACAACCGCTACAACCGCTAAAGAATCGAGTAAAGCTGGCCTGAGCTCGGGTCAACATCGCGTCGCTATCCTAGGCGGCAACCGTATTCCGTTTGCGCGCTCAAACGGTGCTTACTCTGATGACAGCAATACTGACATGCTAACCGCCGCGTTAGATGGCTTGGTCGAGCGTTTTAACTTACAAGATGAAAAAGTCGGTGAAGTCGTTGCTGGTGCGGTGATGAAATTGAGCCGTGATATCAACTTGACGCGTGAAGCGACACTAAGCACCGCCTTAAACCCACATACGCCAACGTATGATATCTCACAAGCTTGCGGTACTGGCTTACAAGCAACCTTTGCTTCTGCCAATAAAATCGCCCTTGGTATTATTGATTCGGCGATTACTGGCGGTGTGGATACCACCTCTGACGCCCCTATCGCTGTTGGTGATGGCTTACGTAAAGTGCTAATCAAATTGGGCGCGGCTAAAGACAACAAACAACGTCTAAAAGCGCTAATGGGTTTAAATCCTAAAGATTTGATCGACTCACCACAAAATGGCGAGCCGCGTACGGGTTTATCCATGGGTGACCATCAAGCGATTACCACCCTTGAGTGGAACATCAGCCGTGAAGATCAGGATGAGCTTGCCTTTAACAGCCATAAAAATCTAGCACGCGCGTATGACGAAGGTTTTTTTGACGACCTAATCACGCCATACAAAGGTTTGACGCGCGATAACAACTTGCGCCCAGATACGACGTTAGACAAGCTTGCTAAACTCAAACCCGTGTTTGGTAAAAAGAACGCCAACCCAACCATGACAGCCGCTAACTCGACGCCGCTAACCGATGGCGCCTCTTGTGTGCTATTGGCCAATGACGAATGGGCAAAAGAGCGTGGTCTTAAACCACTAGCATACATCGTTCATCAAGAAACAGCTGCTGTTGATTTTATCGGTAAATCTGGCGATAAAGAAGGTTTACTCATGGCGCCAGCTTATGCGGTACCGCGTATGCTTGAGCGCGCTGGTTTAACGCTGCAAGATTTTGACTTCTATGAAATCCATGAAGCGTTTGCCTCACAAGTGTTATCAACGCTAGCAGCTTGGGAGGATGAGAAGTTCTGTCAAGAGCGTTTGGGTCTTGATGCGCCACTAGGCTCTATCGATCGTAGCAAGCTAAACGTCAATGGCTCATCACTTGCCGCAGGTCATCCATTTGCCGCAACCGGTGGTCGTATCCTAGCCACTGCTGCCAAATTGTTAGACCAAAAAGGTTCAGGTCGCGCGCTTATCTCAATCTGCGCCGCTGGCGGTCAAGGCGTAACCTGTATTCTAGAGAAATAATTTATTAGTTAAGTTAATTAGCCAATAAATAGCATTCAATGTTAATGCTCCCTTTAATCTGATGATTAGAGGGAGTTTTTTGTTTTGGTTGAAAAAAACATTAAAAAGACTGCAACAAGTAAACACGGTGTACTCATAGCGTTATTGTAAATATGCTAGAGTAATAAACCACATATAGCGCTATCATAATGAATAATAACCATAAAAATATTGCTTAGGAGCTTATTATGAGCAAAGATTCCTCATCGATCGACCGACAAACCTTAAATGCCTCAAAGCGGCAAGCGCGGTCAGCACTCGAACAAGACAGCTTTATTACTCGTATGGATAAAGAAGTGTTTGGCGATGAGCTACGACGCAAAATGCATCAAGATTTGATCGACAGCTATGACGAAGAGCTGGAAAATGAGATAGACGATTACGTGCGCGACTTTCGTTTTGATGGCCGCGCGATGAGTGAGCAAGAAAAGCTCGATCGGCGTACTTATTTTGAAGAATTACTGCGACTACAACGAGAGCTTATCAAACTACAAGATTGGGTGGTCGAATACGGCGAGCGCATTGTGGTGATATTTGAAGGGCGTGATTCTGCGGGTAAAGGTGGTGCTATCAAGCGTATTACCCAGCGCTTAAACCCGCGTGTTTGCCGCGTTGCTGCGCTACCCGCACCAACCGAACGCGAACAGTCGCAGTGGTATTTCCAGCGTTATGTAGCGCACTTGCCCGCCGCTGGCGAGATTGTCTTGTTTGATCGCAGCTGGTACAACCGTGTGGGCGTTGAACGCGTCATGGGGTTTTGTACCGATGCCCAGTACGAAGAGTTTTTCCAATCAGTACCTGAATTTGAGCGTATGCTGGTACGCTCAGGTATTCGCTTGGTCAAATACTGGTTTTCGATTACCGATGACGAGCAGCATTCACGCTTTATGAGCCGGATTCATGACCCACTTAAGCAGTGGAAGCTGTCAGCGATGGACTTACAATCACGTCGGCGCTGGGAGGATTATACCAAAGCCAAAGAGACCATGTTTGAGCGCACCCATATCCCTGAAGCGCCGTGGTGGGTGGTCGAAGGCAATAATAAAAAACGCGCACGGCTAAACTGTATCGCTCATTTACTTGAGCAAATCCCCTATAAAGAAGTACCGCGCGATGAGATTGAGTTGCCCGAACGCAAGCGCGATGATGAGTATTACCGCGAGCCAATTCCCGATGATATGTACGTGCCACCGCGCTATTAGCCAAATGTATGCCTGTATAATCAAAATATTCTAAAAACGCGACGGTATTGCTGATATTAATTTTTTGTAGCCTCTGTCTGCGCAGGCACAGCAAGCAAGAAAAACTGATATCAGCAGTGCGTGATGTATCGTTATTACTTTTCACTCACTATATCATTCAATAAAATACGGCGCATAAAAAAGCAGCCTTATCAATATAGAAGGCTGCTTTTTTCATTTTTTCGCTAAATGTATTATGCTAATAGCAAATACATTTCAAGCTCTGCAAAATACTACATCGTATAAGTCGACTGCAAGCTATCAAGCTTACCGGCCAATAAGCGCTCGATCTCGTTTTTGATTCTTAACCCAGCGACATCAGTGCCTATTTGTACCGCAAAACCTGCTGGGCGGCCGCTTTGACTTTTTGAATTGATCCAAACCACTTTACCATTCATCGGTAAGCGTTCGCTAGAATTGGGCAGAGTGACGGCAATAAACACTTCATCGCCCAGTTTTTGGGTTTTATCGGACGGCACAAATAACGCGCCATTGGTCACAAAGGATAAATAGCTTGCGTATAACGTTTCCATATCTTCAATATGGCAGGTTAAAATCCCGCCACGTCCTGGCATTGCCATAGTCCGCTTCCTTTATAAGTGAGGTTTATTTTTTAATCTGATTTATAAATAAGCCAATTCCTGCATCAGCTTATCATAAGCGAATTTTTCTTGCACATTTTGTTGTAGAGCGGCTTTTATTTCTTGCAGACCATTTATAAAGACCTCTAACGCGCGCTCAGTAGGTTGATGACTGTGTAAGGACACTGGTAAATTAATGTCCTTTTGCAGCGCATCAAGACCCAAGCATACGCGGCGTATATCAACGAGCATTAGCTCCGACAATTGAATAAACTCGCTTATACTAAGCTGGGTCTGCCAATAGTCGCTTGCCGCTATGCTACTACGCTTGCCGCTACGCAGCGCTTGCCACGTTGTCAGCCATAGTGCGCGCTTGCTATACCATGGTGCTTGCGCAAGGGCGACCGCGGCTAAAGGTGCGCCATTTGCCAACTGTATCAGCTGCTCAATGGCCGCTGTGCCGACCGCCTCACGATTGACCATACTACCTAAAGCATGAGTCACATAGTCAACTGCAACGGCAGGTTCAATGGTCTGTAGTGCCAACTGCTGAACACGGCTTTTTATGGTTGGCAGTAACTGCGCTGGAGTATCACTGATGAGGAATAAATGTACTTGGGCTTGCGGCTCTTCCAAGGTTTTGAGCAACGCATTTGCAGCTGCAACCGTCATTTGCTCTGCATAATCTAGCACACAAATCCGCATACCCTGCCCGCCTTGATAAATAAACGGCTGCAGAGCACGGATATCATCGACTTTTATTTTTAACGCGGCATTACTAACAGCTTTGGCAGATTTTTTGTCTTTTGCGGTGCTAGTTGCTGCTTCTTTAGCATGAGCATTATTGGCACTGACTGGCATACTAATCATTGGCAAGACTTGTAAACTTGGATGCGTCCCTGATCTAAGCCATTGACAGCTCTCACAAGCCCCGCAAGCGCCGAGCGGATGGCTATCGCGCTCACGGCATAATAACCATGCCACCAAACGCCAGACAAAAGCACGCTTACCCATACCTTGCATGCCTGCCGCTAAGAGCGCGTGCGGCAAAGATTGCTGCGGCATTAATACCCGCTTAGTCAGCTGTGACCACAACTCATTTTGCCACGGTAATAGCGGTGCAAAATATATATTATCCGTCAAAGGCAATGCGCTGGTCATTTCAGTTACCTCATTCACGATCATCGCTCAATACCTTAAATACACTTACAACCTTTGAGTAACAAACAATCCTACTCTATTTAATAAAATACTTTATAAACATTTACTTAGGCTATTATTAATTTGTGTAAATTAGCAGTTTTGAAAATCAACTAAGCTCATGGCATTGAGGCGGTCTAAGTCTTCTTGGGTATCGACGCCGGCTGGTAGATGACAGCTTGCAGTGGCAATAGCAATATGACCACCATTTTCTAAAACTCGTAATTGCTCTAGGCTTTCTAATATCTCGAGCGGCGTTTGCGGCCAATGCACAAACTGCTGTAACAAGCTAACGCGGTAGGCGTATAGCCCCAAATGACGACAAGCGTTTTTTGGTGGTTGCTGCTGTATATTTTTATCTTTTGCCAAAACCACATCACGGTCGCACGGAATCGGTGCACGGCTAAAATATAATGCACGCTGTAAATTGCTGGACGTCTGACTGACAACTTTTACGACCGATGGGCGCATAAAAGTTTCGTAGTCTTCGATAGGCTCACATAAAGTCGCCATCACGCTGTCGCTATCTTGCACTAGCAGGGCTTTGACTTGCTGTAACAATAACGGCGGTACCAAAGGCTCGTCACCCTGCATATTGACCACGATATCATGCTCAGCCCAGCCTTTGATAGCGGCAACTTCCGCCAAACGGTCGGTCCCTGACGCATGCTCATTACTGGTCATCACCACATCAAAACCTGCCTCTGTGCAAACTTTAGCAATCGCCTCATCATCAGTCGCAATACACATATCGTCAGCAAAATCAGCCAACTGTGCTTTTTCAGCCACCCACAGTATCATTGGTTTGCCATGAATCTTTAATAATGGCTTACCGGGTAAGCGCGTACTTTTGAAGCGCGCAGGAATAACAATATGAGTTTTGGCTGGCGCAGCTTCAATTGGCATTGTTTCAGCTGATATTAAGTCTGACGACATGGTTTATTCCTATAAAATCATTTACGCTTTTGTGCTTTTAGATAAATTAATATTTAAAGCTTTTAATTGCTGCTGTAAGCTGACATAGCAACCGTCTGATAACACCGCAGTCACTGGCAATACCCATAAGCGATGAACGAGTTCTTGATATTCATCGTTAAGTGGTTGGCGGCTAGACATATTTATTAGTAACGCTCTGATTTTGACCGCGTCTTTACTGGTGACAATGATCGGCAGCTCGCTATATTGTAAAAGCTCAGTCAAGCTAAAATCATAATGATCGGGATAAGCGTGCCCAATGACATCAAAACCGAGCGCCATTAAGGTATCAAAAAAACGCTGCGGATAACCGATACCGCTTACCGCATGTACCCGACCATTTGGTATAGGCGGCATAAGTGTTTTTGCTGCGACACTTAAACCATCTATCTCAACAGCAGAAGGCCATAAAGGCTGCAATTCATCGGCTTGTAGATGCATGGTTAAACGAGTAGATTGAGCTTGCTTGTTATTCGTCGCTATCATCTCTGCCTTTTCATGGTAGACTACATTAGCGCCTTGTAAGCGCGACATAGGCTCACGTAAAAAACCGGTTGGTAGCAATTGCTGATTACCAAAACCACGCGACGCATCGACCACAATCCATTCGATATCACGTTGCAGCGCATAATGCTGCAAGCCATCATCAGCAATAATCAGTTGTAAGTCGGGATGAGCGTGCAATAAGGTGGTAATAGCCTGCTTACGATTGGGGCAAACGGCCATTGCCGCGCCTGTCATATTGACGATTAAACACGGCTCATCCCCTACGATGCTTGGTAAGCTATCGGCACGCACCAAAGTTGGCATCTGATTACTATCACCACCATAGCCGCGGCTGATAACGCCTACTTTTATGCCTTGCTTTTGCAGATGAGTAACCAAGGCAATAATCAACGGTGTCTTACCGCTGCCGCCTACCGTGATATTACCAATCACCATCAGCGGAATAGGCGCACGATAACTGGCAAACAAACCTATCTTATAAGCCTGACGGCGCACCATCGTAATGAATCCATATAACCAGCTGACAGGCAGTAGCAGCCAGAGCCAAGCAGCCTGACGTTGCCAGGCACGCGTCATTGTGGTTTCAATACTCATGATGATGTGTTATTTATCCTAGTTATGCAGCCATCTTTATATTACAAAGTACCATCACGGCTTGCAGTGGCTTTACTCAGACAGTAGCTTTATTCAAAATCACGCGCGTACATTTGCGCATAATGGCCATGTAGTTGCATTAGCTCTTCATGGGTGCCTAGTTCAACAATCTGACCACTATCTAACACTGCAATACGATCAGCCGATTCAATGGTGGTCAAACGGTGGGCAATCACCAGTGTCGTCCTATCTTTCATGACGTTATCGAGTGCTTTTTGAATATAGTATTCTGACTCGTTATCTAAGGCACTGGTGGCTTCATCTAAAATCAAAATTGGTGCATCTTTCAATAACGCACGCGCAATCGAGATACGCTGACGTTGACCACCTGACAGCTGCAAGCCTTCAGCGCCAATCTCACTTTGATAGCCATTTGGCATTTTCATAATAAAATCATGGGCAAAAGCGTCTTTTGCAGCGCGCTCGACCTCAGCTTGGCTCTTATCCGCTAGGCTGCCATAGGCAATATTATTAAACACCGTGGTATTAAACAGTACCACTTGTTGATTGACCATCGCAATCTGCGCGCGCAAGCTTTCAAGCTTGATGTCGTCAATTGGCATACCGTCAAGGGTGATTTGCCCCGAGGACGTATTTAAAGTACGCGTGAGTAAGTTAACGAGTGAAGACTTACCAGCGCCGCTACGGCCGACCAGTGCTATCGTCTCGCCTGCACGCACATCCAAAGTAAAATCACGCAGCGCCACCGTTGAATCAGGATAAACCAAACTGACATTATCGAACTGAATGTCACCTGCTAAAGTCGGGCTAAGTATGCCTGTGTCTTGTTCTTCTGGCTCATCCAATAAAGTAAAGATTGACTCACCGGCGGCAAGCCCTTTTTGCAATTTTTGGTTGATATCAGTGAGCGAGCGCACCGGCTTACTTAATAATCCTGCGGCAGCAATATAGGAAATAAACTCACCCGCCGAGATATTATCTATCACCGCAGGGCGCAGCGCGAGCCATACAACGACCGCCATCGCCATCGCCATCAATAACTGCACCGCTGGGGTATTAATGCTATTGGTCACAACGACCTTCATGCCTTGGCGCAGATTTTTCTTCGAGGTTATATCAAAACGCTTGGCTTCATACGCTTGTCCGCCATAGTTTTTCACTACCTGATAGCCGCCGATGACCTCATTGGTGATATGGCTGACACTACCCATGGTTTCTTGAATACCTTTAGACAGCTTTAGATAACGCTTTGAAGCCACCCGTATCAGCCATAAAATCGGTGGTAGCACCACAAATAAAATCAAGGTTAAACGCCAGTTGCTATAAAGCAAGAAACCTATCAAAGCCACCACGGTCAAACCATCGCGCAACAAGGTTTTCATTGAATCGGTGCTGGCAGCAGTCACTTGTTCAACATCAAAAATAAGCTTGGATGAAATCGTCCCTGCTGGATTTGCCAGATAGAATGAGCTTGGCAAACGCAAAAGCTTATTGAACACTTGAACGCGTAACTCATAAACAAGATTGCGCGACACCAATGCTGTATAGTAATTACCCAAAAAACTGCCCACGCCGCGGACAAAAAACAGCGCCACGATAATAAATGGAAATAAGTCCTGTTTGCTTTGGTCGTTTTGATTGATGGCATCAGTGATATATTGCAATAACTTGGCAATCCAAATCTCTGTCGCCGCATTAATCGCAAAACCTATTATAACCAAAATTAACGCCCACCAATAAGGTTTAAGGTAGCTTAACAGACGTAATAAAGTCCTATGCCTGGGCGTATTTGATGGCGCTGCTGACAACTTTTTAGCAGAATTTTTTTTAGAGTCAGGTTGATAAGCTTGGCTCATAAAAGCCTCAATTTAGGTATAAAAGGAAATGACACAAATGCAGCAGTGGCAAGTGAACATAGAATACAGCAGTAAAAACACCAAGGATCATGATAGTGTCGTTTGATGTTTTTACTGTAGCAATATATCAAACGCCCTAAAATTTACTGCGGCGCAGATGTTGGTAAAGGCTGCCCAAGTGGCACAACCGTACTGATATTGAGATTTAAAAAACCTAGTTTACCAGCGATATCCATGACCCGTACCACCGATTGATGGGTGGCATTTGCATCAGCAGCAATGACAAATAGCATATCACGATTGCTTCCCGCTTCTTGCTGGAGCATGTTAGTCAGCTCGGCCTCATCGCTACTCGCAAGGGTGATGCCATTAACAAGATAACTGCCATCTTCTTGCACGGCCACTTCAATACTGTTTTTTTCTTCTGTTAATGCCACCCCTTCCGCTTCAGGAAGAATAATATTTAAGCGGCTAAAGTGATTAAACGAAGTAGCAAGCAGTAAAAATACGATTAAAAATAATAAACAATCAATCATCGGCGTCAGATTGATTTCAAGTGGCTCAACGGTCGGTTTTCTAAAACGCATATCGCTCTCTTTAATGGGCTGCAATGTACAGATACAACAAATAAGTGACATCACACAATTAAGTTGCTGTAGCGGCTGTCTCTAAATCTGAGGTATCAAGTGAAAGCTCATAACCTTTAGTTTTAGTTGTTTCTGCACCATTAGCAGGTAGAGACATGGTAGAGGCATGCGTATTGTCTAGCAATTGATAATCATACAATTCTTGAATCATCAGTCCCGCTTGTGTTTCAAACTGCGCATTGATATCGATAATACGGCGCTGAAAATAACGATAAGCAACCAGAGCTGGGATAGCCACAATCATACCAGCCGCCGTGGTAATCAATGCTTGTGACACGCCAGCAGCTAGCATCGTTGGGTCTTGCATCGCGCCATCAGTAATCGCCAAAAACGACGAGATAATACCCAACACCGTACCTAGCAAACCAAGCAATGGCGCAATCGCCCCAATAGTACCGAGCATATTGATATTTTTCTCTAACTGATGCACTTGCACACTGGCGCGGTTTTGCATGTGCATTGTCATCGAGTCTAGGCCGTATTGGCGGTACAGCAGGCCAGTCGCCAGAATATCACCTAAAGGGGTTTTTTCTTTGACATTCATCAGCTGCGTACGGCCAATATCACCGTTCTCACGTAGGCGGGTTATCAGCTGTTCGCGCAATCTATTGGGTACAATTTTATTAAACTGCAACGTATGGCTACGCTCGATAATAATTACTAACGCCAATATTGAGCACACCACGATAGGTGTCATCAGCCAGCCACCTGCTTTTACCAGCTCCCACATACGCACTCTCTTCTATGTTTTTGTTAATTATTAAAAGACGGTTTTACATTTGAATAACCAGTTCAGGGGTATAAAAAGCCCTAAGCCTGCGCTTCTATATACTTAATCAAAGCCGCTAGCTGATCATGATTGTGGAAGAATATCTCAACACTACCCTGCCCATCTTTTTTATGTTTAAGCTTTACTTCTGCGCCTAACATATCAGTTAAGCGCTGGGTTAAGCGCTCAACATCGCGAGACTGTACTTGCTCGGTACGATTAGCTTTTGGTGCTGGCTGCAAGATTGACTTAACCAATTTCTCAGCCTCGCGCACCGTCATGCCGGCATCGATGATTTTTTGCGCAATAATAGGCTGCTGTTCTGATGATAGCGCCAACAGGGTACGCGCATGGCCCATATCTAAAGCGCTAGTTGCTAAATGGTCTTTAACTGTATCGTGCAGCTGATTCAAGCGCAAAAGATTCGATACCGTGGTACGCGCTTTACCAACGACTTCGGCAATCATCGCATGGCTCATACCAAACTCGGTATGAAAACGCTGCAGGGCAGCCGCCTGCTCAATCACCGATAAATCTTCGCGCTGAATATTTTCAATCAAGGCTAATGCTATGGCCAATTCATCGGATAATGCACGTTCAATCGCTGGTATAACCGATTTACCCGCCATTTTTGCTGCACGCCAGCGGCGCTCACCAGCGATAATCTCATGCGTCACCAAGGCTTCGCTTTTATCTTCATTGGCCAGTAATGGACGAATAACAATCGGCTGCATAACGCCATGCTGCTCAATAGAAGAAGCCAATTCTGCCAGCGCCGTTTCGCTCATATCACGGCGCGGCTGATACTTACCTGCTTGCAGACGTGTCACATCGATTTGCACCAAGCTGATTTGGTCTTCAGAAGCGCTATTTTCTGTGACGTTCGCGCGAGCTTTATTAGCAGGGGCTTTTTTCATCGTCCGCGCTTTACGATTATTATTGTCAGTGGTTTGTTCAGACACTGGCAAGACAGAAGGCTTGTTAACAGCCGCAGCTGTGCTATCTTCTTGCTCAATAGGTTGTGGTATTTTGGTTGACTCAGTATGCTCACGCACTACCGTGTCATCTTGTAAGGCAGAGGCGGCAATTTGCTTTTCTTTTTTGATTGACCCTAATAAGGCATCTAAGCCTCGATTGGCAGCCAACCCTCTTTTCTTTGCCATGATTACCTATCCTCTAACACTAAAATAAAAAGCCAAATATTGCTAAATACCGGCTTACTGATAAATATAATTTGCTGTTCTTTTAGTAACTTACAACATGAACTTATAACGATGTACTCTGCTTTATCACTTCAGCCGCCAGTTTTTGATAGGCGCGCGCACCTTTTGACCATCTCTCATAAGCAATAACTGGCAAGCCATGTGCGGGTGCTTCAGCCAAACGAATATTTCTTGGAATATGAGTCTTATACATAATATCACCAAAGTGCGCCTCTAACTCAGCAGAGACATCACGCGCCAAGGTATTGCGCGCATCAAATAAGGTTCTGACCACACCACGAATATAGAGTTTAGGGTTGAGCTCAGTAAGACGCTCAATCGTCTGCGACAAATCCGCCAAACCTTCTAGGGCATAATATTCACACTGCATGGGAATAATAACGCTATCGGTTGCTACCAACGCATTAATCGTCAGCAAGTTTAAGCTTGGTGCACAGTCGATAATCACATAATCGTAAGCAGATTTATTGGTCGCGATTTGATCCTTGGCCAACTGCACCATTGCCGTTTTAAAAAGCTCATGACTATTGGTTTTGCTCATTAAAGTAATATCCATCCCCGCCAAATCACGATTGGCGCCGATGACATCAAACCCAGCTGGACTACTCACAATTGCCTCAGATAGCGCAACGCCATCGAGCAGTACATCAGCGATGGTCAAGTCCAAGGCGTTCTTATCGACACCCGTGCCACTGGTTGCATTGCCCTGTGGGTCTAAGTCAATCAGTAGTACATGCTTGCGCTTGGCCGCTAAGCTGGCGGTCAAATTGACTGCCGTCGTGGTTTTACCCACGCCGCCTTTTTGATTCGCAATCGCTATGATTTCCATACACTCACTCAATTTAATTAGAATCTGTTACTGATTTTTACTACAGTATTTTTGCCGCTCATGCTTATTATATTACTTAAATACCTGACGCTTACCTATAAGTCTATTTAGACACCAGCGTACACGCCATCTATGATCATAGAACAATTGTTGTCTTGCATAGCGTAACGTGCTCATAGCTTAGACATTTTTATAAGATAATTCAATTAAATGACGACTATCTTGTAAACGCGGTACTTTTAATGCAATCGTTCTTATCTGCCAAGCGTCACTTAGCGCTTGCAACTCTTCATCGCTTGGGGCTTTGCCTTTCATCGCGCATAAATAGCCATTTTCTGCCAAGCGCGGCTGAGCCACTTCGACAAAATCAATCAGACTGGCAAAGGCTCTTGAGGTTACCACCTCGTAGCTGGCTTCATGCGCCTCAATACGCGAGGCGATTGGGTGCATGTTACTCAAACCAAGCTCGCTACTGATTTGCTTAATAAAACGAATTTTTTTCTGATTGCTATCGAGGGCGGTACATTGGCGCTCAGGCTGACAGATAGCAATAATCACCGCTGGCAAGCCCGCCCCCGTACCAATATCAAGCAGCGACCCTGACGGTAAATGCGTTATAATAGCCAAGCAATCGATAATATGTTTGATAAGGGCCTCGACTGGATCGGTAATCGCGGTCAGATTATACGCGTTATTCCATAATAAAAGCTGGTCTAAATACAATAATAGCGTGCGCTGTTGCTGCGCGCTTAATGCAAGACCCAGCTCATCTATTGATTGCGCCAAGATATTTGCAAGTGTTGGCAATTGCGCGCCAAGCTTTACAAAACCTGTCGGGTCAATATGACTGTTACCCGTGTTAGCAGATGATGAAGAGGTTTTAGTAGAATCTGACATACGGGTTATCCAGTTTTGACATGTGAACCGTCTATTTTATCATGCAGGCTGCCCATTGAATAGTTGCAGATTGCGCCAATGTACGCCATCTTATACTATCTACGCCTATGTCGAGGGCTTATCTTCTTCAATAACCAGCAAGTTATGGTAGCAAAACCTCCATTGTTGCAGCCTAATAAGCCAAAACTTTCACTTTACTATGATACAAAACTGCGCTGAATGTCTTGTCTAAAACGCGCCGATATCTTGTAAGATGTTCTTATTTACTATAATAAATGTAAGCATGATTAAAAATACATTCCTAAACTTAAAGCGCAAACAGTAAAAAATCAATAACCATTCCACCCTTTTAAAACGACCTACTATATAACTATGACCGAACCGCAAAACACCCCTATAAATCAAGACTCAAAAGACAGCAAATCTATGGCAACACCTGTTAAAAATTCAGCAGTAACAAAAGCTTCTAAGCCAGACAATACAAAGCCGACAGCAATAAAGGCGAACGAGACTGATGAGCAAGAGCGCACCTTAGATACGCCTAGTACGCCTCATCCAGTATTTATCGAGGTTAATGAACGCTGCCTTATTAGTGCTGAGCAGCTTAAGCGTTATACCAATCCTGATGAGCTACCGACCGATACCCGCACTGCCCCTGATCTAGATGTCGGCTTTGGGCAACAGCGCGCCCTGAAAGCCTTGCAGACGGCGCTAGACATTCATGCCAGCGGCTATCACGTCTTTGCCGCGGGCGAAAATGGTTTAGGCAAACGCACAGTGATCAGTCGCTTACTACAACGCATTGCCGCTGATGCACCGACGCCTGATGATTGGGTTTATGTGCACAATTTTACTGACCCGCGTACACCGCAAGCACTGCGCCTACCTGCCGGGCAAGGGCAGATATTGCAACAGCAGGTCAACCAATTATGGCAGCAAGCAAAAAAACGACTTAGCCAACGTTTTCGTAGCGACCAGTATCAAAGCAAAATCGAAGCGATTAAAAATGACACCCATCAAAAAGAAAGTCAGGCTTACGATGACCTTAATACCGAAGGTAAACAGTACGATTTGGCACTGACGTTTCGCGCATTTGATAATAAAGCGGTATTTGTCCATCCTAGCAAGTTATCTACCGAAGAAAACAATCAGAGCATTGACCATTTAAAAATTTCTAGTAGCCAAAAAAATCAAATAACAGTAGAAAAGACTGCGCACTCTACTAAAAATAATCTTGATGATGATAATGCTAACAGCGAGTATGGCAACGCATACGGCAAAAGCGAATATGAAGCTGAGCTGAATAATTTTGCCCAAAAAAACCATATGCAAAAGCGCTTAAGCCAGCTAACCATTGCGCTAGAGCAATTAGAAGACGAAGCCAATGATGCCATTGAAGCACTGCATCGCAATATTGCACGCCGTGCGCTACAACCTTTATTTGCGCCTATTTATGAGCAATTTGCTGCTCATCCCTTGGTCGTCGAGTATCTAAAAACCGTATTTGCCGATATGGTCACTCATGTCGAGCGCATCGTTAACGGTGATGATGAGGAGTTTGTGACGGCCGTTCTTGCCACAACGCCGAGCCGCTATGCGGTCAACGTCATTGTCAGTCATACGCCAGATAGTGGCGCCCCGGTCATCTTTGAAGACTTACCGACGCATTTAAACCTATTGGGTCATGTCGAGCAAATCACCCAATTGGGCACAGTGACCACCGATGTTAGTATGATTCGAGCAGGCGCCCTGCACCGTGCCAATGGCGGTTATCTGTTGTTAGAAGCCAGTCATCTGCTTGAGCATCCTTACGCCTGGCAAGGCCTTAAACGCGCCCTGCAATCTCGCAAAATCAGACTATCTAGCCTTGAGCAGATGCTAACCTTGACAGGCAGTTTGTCGCTTGCACCCGCACCGATTGACCTTGATATTAAGGTGATTTTGCTTGGCGAAGCGGATTTATATTACGAATTACTCGAGCTTGAGCCGGAGTTTGATGCGGTATTTAAAGTACGTGCCGATTTTCATGATGATGTGACACGTAGCCCTGAACATGAATTGGCATTGGTGGCAAAAATGGCAGACATCATTGATTATGCCAACCTTTATCCGTTTGATAGTAGCGCCCAAGCTGCCTTACTTGAGCATTTAAGCTTACAAGCCGAAGACCAAGACCGCTTGAGTTTGCATAGTGATTTATTGATCAAGCTGTTGCATGAATCCAACCGCCATGCGCGTTTGAGCGGTAAAAATATCGTTAGCGCCATTCACGTAGCCCACGCTATTGACGATATGGATGAGCGCTCAGGATACTTGCGCGATCTATATTGGGATGAGCTAAAAAATGGCCAACAGCTGATTCAGACCCAAGGTGATGCGGTCGGACAAGTCAATGCACTCACCGTCGTCAGTTACGCGGATAGCGAATTTGGTATGCCTGCGCGTCTGACTGCCGTTATTCAACCAAATATTGGCGCTGGCGAAATCCTCGATATCGAGCGCGATGTCGATTTGGGCGGCAGCCTACACGCCAAAGGTATGTTGATTATGACCAGCTATTTGCGCGCCTTATTTAGTCAGCATCATGCGCTCAACTTTAGCGCCTCACTCGCTTTTGAGCAAAGTTACGCTCATATCGATGGTGATAGTGCAACGGTCAGCGAAGGCTGCGCGCTGCTTTCCGCTTTAGCAAACGTCCCGATCAATCAATCTTTTGCGATTACCGGCTCGATGAATCAGTTAGGCGAAGTCCAAGCGGTTGGCGGTATCAATTCTAAAATCGCGGGTTTCTTTGACGCTTGCCGCGAGCAAGAGCTGACGGGACAACAAGGCGTGGTTATTCCGATGGCCAACGTCAAACAATTAATGCTGCGTGACGACATCATTGCCGCCGTCAAAGCCGGCCAGTTTCATATTTATGGCGTGCAGACGCTTAGTGAAGCCTTGACCTTAATGACGGGTCTGCCTGTCGACACCATGAATAAAAAAGGTCGCTACCGTAAAGACACTCTATTTGGTAAAGTGTTAAGTCGGTTGATGCTTTGGGATGAAAATCAAAACGCTGATGACGAAGTCGATGATAAAAAATCGAAGAAAAAGGATAAAAAGAAGCGTAAGGCCAAACGTCAAAAAAAACAAGATAAGCAAAAAAAGGCCAAGAAAGAACCAGATGACTGCTGCGCAAATACAGCAGAGCAACTTTAGACGCTGATATGCTTTTCTGCGATGATGAGTTTTTTGCGCTTTGCTGTTTTAATAAGCTGTATTCATAAATAATACCCTTATAAAAATTAAACTCGTGACTGAATAAAGGTTATCTTTAATGACTGTACATTCTACTGATGCCAATGCTCCTCAATCGCAATCAGCTGTTGATGAGTCAGCAACTGCCCTAGTGCTAGGAGACGTGCCTAAAAAAGTTACTGAGCAAAATGACGAGGTTGTGACAGATAATAAAGCGTCTGAGGAAGCAGCAGATAATCGTCATGGCGCCGCGACAACCGCGCGGCAATGGCAAGTGTTGTCGCAGTTGCAGCGCAATCGTTGGGTAGGTACCACCCATGTCTACGAGCAGCTTAAATTGGCAGGTTTTGATATCAGTTTACGCACCGTGCAACGCGATTTAAATGCCCTTGCCAAACGCTTTCCTATCGAAAAAAACAATGCCAATCCACAAGGCTGGCGTTGGAAAGATGATGCGCCGCTACAAAGTCTGCCGCATATGAATTTATCGCAAGCGGTTGCCTTTAATATGGTCGAAGCCAATCTAAGCCAGCTGCTGCCGCCGGTTATTTTAGATGAGCTTTTTCCTTGGTTTGATTTGGCACGCCGGCAACTTAGAAACAGCAAAGTCACCCATTCATGGATTGATAGGGTACGTATCGAGCCTGCCTCGCAGCCTTTGATTGCGCCGCATATTGATTTGGAAAGTAAAGACAATATTTATCATGCGTTGTTTTATCAACTACAAATAAAAGCCAGTTATACTCGCAGCGATAAATCACAAGCCAGCGAATACATTCTAAATCCCATTGCTATCATTCAGCGTGGGGTGATTATTTACTTATTGGCGACGCGTACCGATGACCCAGACGTGATTATTCGTACCTTTGCCCTCCACCGCTTTGCAAGCGTTGAGATACTAGAAAGCGCGGCTCAAACCCCTGATAATTTCCACCTCGATAACTATTTAGATGCAGGTGGCATGGGCTTTAGCCATCCTCTATTTAGCCAGCTACCCGATCGTGGCAAACATACCGCAGTTGAGCTACAATTTACCAAACAAGCAGGGAAAAGCTTAACGGAAAGCAAGCTGAGTGACGACCAGACCGTGACCATCAATAGTGATGAAACCCTAACCATACGCGCAACCGTCAACTTAACCTCACAGCTGGTTTGGTGGCTACGTGGCTTTGGCAGTGGTCTATTAGACGCCAAACCCGCCCTCCTATATCAAGCGGTTTTAGACAAACCCATCAATCATGCATAGCGGCAATAAAAAGACGATGAATGATTATTTATGATAATTATTAACGATGATAAAAATTTAACCGCTGTAGCCAATAAGCCAACGTTTATCTTAATTAAAAACCTAATACAAAATTAAAAACCCAAAAGGAATATTATGTCAGCCACTACCCCATCACCGTTACTTTCAGACAGTTTAAGAGCGCTGGGTTTAGACACGGGGACATTATTTTTTGCGCTCAATTATGAATTTACTAAGATTGAGCAAAAAGGCTTATTTAAAAACCTAAAAAAACGCTTTAAGAAAAATGAAGGCGCGATTGATATTGATTTGGCCTGCGTACTATATAACGACAACTGCACCATCAGCGATATCGTTTGGTTTAAACAGCTACGGGATAAGGCAGAATCCGTCAAACATCAAGGCGATAGTCTCAACGGTAAGGACCGCGGTGAACAAGCGATGTATCTTGCGCCCCTTGACCAAGAGCAAATCAGAATTTATTTGGATAAAGTACCTGCGCACATTACCCACATTGCCTTAATCGCTAACTCTTACCACAACCTACCGTTTAGCAGAGTCAAAAAAGGTGAGATTCATTTAAGCGATGATGAAGGCAATCGCGTTTTTGAGATTAATTTAAAGCAGCTACCACGTGACTGTGTAACGCTTTGGGCGGCACACTTGCAGCGAGAAGTGGATGATTGGCATTTGACCCTGCAAAATCTACCGCTACCTGCAAAAGATTTAGCAACCGCCGCGCAAGAAGTGGCGCATGAATTGGCACGCGCTCTACCGATTACGCCAACTATGTATAACTGATGCATAACCAGTATTAGATTGGTTTTTAGCTACCAATTAAAAAACCTATCAATTAAAAAAGGACAAAACGCTGTTGAGATTTCACGTTTTACCCTTTCCATTTTCATCCAAAAAATTTTAAATACTTACTTTATTCTAACGGCTCACCGCAATGCGGACAAAAATTCTTTTGCCGCACTTCCTCTTCTCGGCGCTCAAGCTCTTTTTCGCGCAGTACTTGCAGCACGATTTCTTGTGCTTGCTCCTTATCCAGTCCAAGCTCGCGGCGAATCTTTTCAATCATCATCTGATTTTGTACCAAATCAAAATCACTATCGACCAGTTGTTCGCGAAAATCTTGCTCAAGCTCTTCTCGGCGCTGACTGAGCTCATTTGCCAAACCCGTCGCCAAAATACCCGCTGGCAAGGCCGCAAGACCGACACCCAGTATGGTGATAAGTGCACCTAATATCTTACCAGCATTGGTGATAGGCGTGACATCTCCGTAACCAACCGTCGTCAGTGTGACCACCGCCCACCACATAGCTTTGGGTATCGACTCAAACTCCTCGGGCTGGGCGTGGTTTTCGACCAAATAAATACCACTCGACGCCGTCACAATCATAATAATTAGGATAAAAATGACCGCTTGAAACGAGCCTTTTTCTTTACTAATAACCACCAATAAAATACGCAATGAGGCAAAATAGCGGGTAAGTTTAAGAATCCGAAATAGGCGCAAAATACGTAAGAAGCGCAAATCGATACTGACAAAGAAATTCAAAAATGCGGGGGCAATGGCAACGATATCAATCAACGCCGACGGACTTTTTAGCCAATCCCAGCGCTGACGCCACGTCGTATTATCAGGTTTGGCTTCAGCGACACTCCATAGCCTCAGTAAATACTCAATAGAAAAGATCACGATAGAGAAGTTTTCAAACCACGTAAAATACGCTTGATACGGGTAATACCAGTTGTCAACCGACTCAGCGATAACCGCCGTGACGTTCGCCATAATCAAAAAAATGAGAAAGTAATCGACATAACGACTAAAGAGCGTGTCATGCTCATCGTTTTGCAAAATGTTATAGACGAAAAGACGCAAGCGCCGAATAGATTGGAATAGCATGCCGTCCCTATGTGGTGTAATACCGGTTTTATGTTATAAAAATCAGGTGGGAGATATCAAAAAAAAGGCAGTTGCGCTTGCAGAATCAATGAGGGTTTTTTAAACAATTTATCGCAATTTTTGCTTCAGACGTTATGATTATACAAAAATTATGTAATAAATGTAGGTCGCGATTACTAATAGCAGCGCCGTGACAAAAAATATCAAACGTAAAAAACGCTCATCCGCTCGTAATTGATTGCTTAAGTTTTGGGCTGGTAATAAAAACAAGCCACATTTAGGACAACAGGCATCTATTTGGTTTAAAAGCTTAATTGAGCGGGCATTTTCGCAGCGCAGCGGAGAGTTACTACAATAACCGAGCATAATATCCAATCTATCCTTCTATCCATGTCATTGTTTAATATTAATGTTTAAAAACGCAGATGTAGCATAAGACAAGCATTTAAAAATGGAAAGAGTAATTTAACCCATAAAATCCGTCACGACTGTAACATAAAATACAATTAAGCCAACTTCCTGTTTAAAACCTTACTCCTCGTGAGGTTTTTGTACTATAATAGAGAAATAATGTTACGAGTTATATCCTGACTCTAACGTTATCTAATGGTCACTGATGCCATCCCTCATTAGAAACTGACCAATAACATCTATTATGTTGAGGAACTTAACGATGAAACTACAATCCCTAGTTTTAGCTGCTGCAACTGCCCTTACTATGACCACTGCTTTTGCGGTACCTGCCGGTACTTGGTCTATCGCTGCTGGCGCACATTATGTTGACCCTAAAAGCGATAACGGCACTCTAACAAACACTGATCTTGGTTTAGTTGCTAATGTCGATGTTGATGGTGATGTACGTCCAACCATCAGTGGTGAATACTTCATCGCTAACAACGTTGGTGTAGAGCTACTAGCAGCCATCCCATTTCATCATGATTTCACTCTAAATGATGCTACTGGTAAAGAATTGCTTACAGGTAAAACTCAGCATTTACCACCTACTCTTTCTCTACAATACCACTTCGATGGCTATAACCTACCTATGAATGTAAAGCCATTCGTTGGTGTTGGTGTGAACTACACCACTTTCTTCAAAGAAAAGATCTCTAACGGCGCTGATTTAGATCTTGACGATAGCGTTGGTGTTGCTGGTCATATCGGTCTAGATATTCCATTTGCGCCGACTGAGTCTTTCCGTATCGATGCGCGTTATATGGACATCAAAACCGATGCTAGCTTAAATATCGACGGAACTAAGTATGAACTTGGTGAAGTAGATATCAGCCCTTGGGTATATGGCGTTGCTTTCGTAAAACAGTTCTAATATAGTCCATTGCTATAACATAAGTAAAAGAAGCCAGCTTAATAGCTGGCTTCTTTGTGTCTGCAAATATTTTTATTCATAAATAAGAGATATAAAAAAGACCGTCCGAAGACAGTCCTTTTAACAATATATCTAATTGTAATGAATAAGCAAGCCTAGAGCAAAATGCGGCGTGGATCTGCCAATAAGCTTGCGATATAACGGGTAAATACCGCAGCATCGGCGCCATTAATAACCCGATGATCGTAAGATAAAGATAACGGCAACATCAGACGCGGCTCGAAAGATTGCTTACTAGCATTCCAACGCGGCTGCATACTGGCTTCTGATACCCCTAATATTCCTACTTGCGGCCAATTTACCAGTGGCATAAATGTGGTACCACCTAAGTTACCTTGACTAGAAATCGTAAAGCTCGCGCCTTGTAATTCTTTAGCCGTAAGTTTCTTATCACGCGCTTTAACCGCAAGCTCGCCTATTTCAATGGCGATTTGCTTTAAGCCTTTATCTTGCACATTTTTGATAACAGGTACAATCAGGCCATCATCCGTCGCGACCGCAATGCCCATATTGACGCTTTTACGTAAGATAATTTGGGAATTATCGTCACTCAAATGACTATTAAAGCGTGGATGCTGGGTTAATGCATAAGCAGTTGCTTTAACCACAAAAGCCAAAATAGTGAAGCCGATACCTTCCGCTTTCATAGCGCCTTTGAGCTCACCACGTAACTTTTCAGTGTCTGTGATGTCAGACAAGTCAAATTGCGTTACTTGCGGCAGCAAAGTATTGTAATTGAGCTGCGGTATCGAGACTTTTTGTAGGCGGCTTAAATCTTGTACTTCGCTCTCGCCCCATATCTCAGTATTACTCATATCAGGTAAGCTTGGCAGGCTTGAGCTTGCCATATTACCACTCGCAGGCGCAGTTTTTTGCTTGCTCAAGCTGTCTTTTACATGGGCAAACAAATCTTCTTTTAAGATACGATCGTTAAGGGCTGAACCCGTCACTTGAGTAATATCAACGCCTAGCTGACGCGCAAGCTTACGCACAGCAGGACCAGCATAAATATCGACCATTTTTTCGTTGACTTGCGATTCGGTTAGCTTATCATTTGCAGTGCTAGTATTAGTCGTAGATTTAGCGGCTTGTTTAGGCTCACCAGTCGTTTGCTTGTTGGCTTTTTGGTCTAAATCAGCGCTCTTATCTTCTGCTTCAGCTGGCTTGGACGCTTGCGTCTCAGAAGTATCAGCCTTAGATTCACTAGCATTATTCCTGGCGCTCTCTGAACCTTCACCAATAATCACGATAAAGTCTTGACCATTGGCGACCATATCGCCCGCTTGCACCAATATTTTTTCAACCTTGCCTGCTTCTGGTGCTGGCACTTCGACCGACGCTTTATCAGATTCAATAAGTAGAATTGATTGATCCGCCGTGACCATATCACCGACACTGACCATAATCTCAGACACTTGCGCTTCATCAACACCTAGATCAGGCAAGGCGTGTGTGGTTGCTTTTCCTGCTTGCTCGCTTGCTTGGTTTGCTGGTTGAGAAATATTTTCCTCAGCTGGATTAGTATCTGCTTGCTGATTATCCTGCGCTTCACTTTGTTTGTCGGCAGCAGCGTCTGTTTTGTTTTGTGTATCAGCGTTAGTGCTTTGGCTGTCACTGTCGTTTTCATTGTTAGCATCAGTATCGCTTTCAAGCTCAATGAGCACCATGCCTTCGCTGACTTGATCGCCGACTGCTACGCTTATTTTAGTCACTTTACCGGCAGCCGAGCTTGGTACTTCTACTGAGGCTTTATCAGATTCTAATAAGATAATATTGTCATCTTTTGCAATAACGTCGCCAACTTCGACCATAATCTCACTGACTTCGGCGCTATCAACACCCAAATCGGGGGCTTTAATGTCCATCCGTAATTCTCCTTATATTATAGTTGCCTTGTCTTTGGGCTATTCTTTGACGTCGTCATCATTGAGTAAGGCGGCATCGGCTGGATCTTCTGCGCGGCCTTCGCTGCTTATTTCGTCATCATCTTCACTGACAAACTCTGGCACAGGGTTCGGATGTACATTGTCAGGGCCTGGGGCATCTGGGAAATGATCATAATGAGGCTGTTGTTGCCATGCAGGCGGTTGATCCGCTTCGATACCAAAGCTTGAAATCGCATCTTTTACCAGACGCATCTCAACCTCACCTTCATCAGCTAAGCGCTTAAGTGTCGCAACCACAATGTGCGCGGCATCGACATGGAAGAAGCTACGTAATTGCTCACGAGTGTCCGAGCGACCATAGCCATCAGTACCTAAAGTCGTATAAGGGCGATTGTCAGGTAACCATGCGCGGATTTGTTCTGGATAATTGCGCATATAATCGGTCGCTGCGACGACGATACCTTCGTGCGGGGCAAGCTGTTCGGTCACCCATGGCACCACTTCTTCATCCATTGGATGCAGGCGGTTATAATCATCACAAGCCATACCATCGCGGGTCAGCTCGTTAAAGCTGGTTACGCTCCAGACGTTAGATGAGATATTAAACTCATCTTGTAGTATTTTCGCCGCTTTTTGCACTTCACGTAAAATAACGCCTGAACCTAATAGCTGAACTTGGCTTGAACCATTGTCTTCTAGCAAATACATACCACGCTTGATGCCTTCTTCGACACCTTCTGGCATGGCAGGTTGTTCATAGTTTTCATTCATCAAAGTTAAGTAATAATAAACGCGCTCGCCCTCACCATACATGCGGCGTAGACCATCATGCATAATCACTGCCAGCTCATAACCGAAACAAGGATCATAAGTCACGCAGTTCGGTACGACGTTGAATAAAATTTGTGAATGACCGTCTTGATGCTGCAACCCTTCGCCGTTTAGCGTGGTACGACCAGCCGTTGCGCCAAGTAAGAAACCTTGTGCCTGACAGTCACCTGCTGCCCATGCCAAGTCGCCAACACGCTGAAAGCCAAACATAGAGTAATAAATATACAGTGGAATCATCGGCAAGGCGTTGACAGAATAACTGGTTGCCAGAGCAATCCATGTACTCATTGCGCCCGCTTCGTTAATCCCTTCTTCTAACATATGACCATCGATGGCTTCTTTATAGCCCATCAAAGCTTCACTATCCTCTGGCGTATATTTCTGTCCAGAAGCTGAATAAATGCCCAATTGGCGGAACATACCTTCTAGACCAAAGGTGCGTGCTTCATCAGGAACAATGGGCACAACGCGATCTTGGATGTCTTTATTTTTTAGCATCGCTGCTAGCAAGCGCACAAACACCATGGTAGTCGATTGCTCTTTACCATTACTGCCTTTTAGCACGCGATCAAAAATCGACAACTCTGGAATATTGAGCGGGATATGACCACTACGGCGATTGGGCAGATGACCACCTAAGGCTTCGCGGCGTCCTTTTAGGTATTTCATCTCCAGCGAGTCTTCTTTTGGACGATAGAACGGTAGCGTCTCTAACTCTTCATCGGTAAACGGCAAATCAAAGCGATCACGGAAGTACATCAAGGCTTCATGATCAAGTTTTTTGATTTGATGCGTCTTATTGACCGCTTGCGCTTGGTTAGACAAACCATAACCTTTAACCGTTTTTACTAAGACCACGGTCGGTTGGCCTTTGGTTTTCATCGCTTCACTAAAAGCCGCATAGACCTTCATCGGATCATGACCGCCACGGTTTAAGCGTGAAATATCATGGTCAGACAGCTCGTTTGCCATCTCCTCTAGTTCTGGGTATTTACCGAAGAATTCTTTACGGGTAAATTCAGGCGTACGCGCTTCATATAGCTGATATTCACCGTCGACCGCTTCTTCCATGCGATATTTAAGCACGCCGGTGGTATCCTTATCTAACAAGGTATCCCACTGACCACCCCAAATCACCTTAATCACGCGCCAGCCTGCACCGCGGAATACCGACTCAAGCTCTTGAATAATCTTGCCGTTACCACGCACAGGACCATCGAGACGCTGTAAGTTACAGTTGACGACCCAAATTAAATTGTCCAACTTCTCACGACCAGCAAGCGAAATGGCACCCAAGCTTTCTGGCTCATCGGTTTCGCCATCACCTAAGAAGGTCCAAATCTTGCGATCTTCTTTTTCTAGCAAGCCGCGGTTTTCCATATAGCGATGCACGTGCGCATGATAAATGGACATAATTGGGCCCAAACCCATCGACACGGTTGGGAACTGCCAATAATCTGGCATCAAATATGGATGCGGATAGCTTGACAGACCCTTGCCGCCCACTTCACGGCGAAAATTATCTAATTGCTCTTCATCTAAACGACCTTCTAAATAAGAGCGCGCATAAATACCGGGCGCTGAGTGACCTTGATAATAAATCATGTCACCGCCGAAGTGATCGCTTGCCGCCCGGAAGAAATGGTTAAATCCTGTCTCATAAAGGGTCGCACTTGAAGCAAAAGTTGCTAAGTGACCGCCTAAATCATCATCGTTTTTATTGGCACGCATAACCATTGCCAATGCGTTGTAGCGAATCAAAGCTCGAATTTTACGCTCAATTGTCAAGTCACCTGGGTACATTGGCTCATCTTCAACCGCGATGGTATTGATATAAGCGGTATCGAGACGGTTAAATGGCAGTCCTTCTTGTACCGCCATGTTGTATAACGCTTTTAATAAAAACTGCGCTCGATCCTTATCGGCATGTTTGATAACCGACTCAAAGGCTTCCAGCCATTCTTGGGTTTCGGTGCTATCAGCATCCTTATAATAGTTCATCTTTATTAATCCTTTTTATCAGTCAGTCCTGCATGATGGCAGGGTGTTATTAAATCAGAGTATGTACGTATCTTAATGAGCAATCGATTGAATTGGTGCGTTACCTATAACGTCCTTTCTGCATATAAGCATGACATTATTATTCAGGGTTATAACAGAGACTTCTAAATAAATCGTATCACTGTAGAGTAGCATTAGGCGCGAGTAAACACCGTTGCAAAATTAAACGGTAGCCACTATGCAATTCTCACTATCAAATGATAATGACACTCTATTATAGGTACTTATTGTGGATTTGTTTATAGCTATGGAGAAATGCCAATATGACAAGTATTTTTGAAATAAATAGTGGATATTTTTTTGCGATACTTCAGAATATTGTTTAGTCGTTTTATTTTACGGAGCCATTACTTAAATTTAGCATTTTGATGTGTTTGGTCATACTAAAACTGCCTTTCGTCCGTTTTTAGAGCTGCTATAAGAGAATTGGTAAAAAATATTTATAATCTAGTAGAGAGCTATAAAAACAAAAGCGTACATATTTATAACTGCACAGATTAGCAAATATTCACCACCCCTATAATTAAATAGCATCTTCCTTATAATTACCTCATAATCTCTAAATAATGAAGGTGATATCTCATTTAACATTGATACAGTCAGCAAGTAGATAGCGATATGAGAATTGAGGAAGAAATATACTATGAATTGCCTTAGATTTTTAAAGGTTATTTTGTCAACAGTTTTATTATTTATGCTTTCATTAACTCTGGGATATGCTAATAATGGAGTAAAAATGGAACTGACAACTAATAAAGTAGTGAGTGATAAGCAAGGCAAAGTAGTTTATATACCTGTCAGAACTGCTCCAGTAGGCACTATTATCCAGTATAAAGTCATTTATACTAATACTTTAGCCAAAGATATCAATGACTTAATTATTACTCTACCAATTCCTTCAAGTATGACATTTACTGGTGAAGCACATCCTGCTAGCGCTCAAGCTAGTACCGATGGAAAAAACTTTGCTGATATACCCTTAGTGCGTCAAGTAGCTGGAAAAATGACTAATACGCCGCTTTCTGAATATCGCTATATCCGTTGGAATATCAAACTTTTACCTGCAAGAAAATCTGCCAATGTATCTTTAAATACCACGGTAAATTAGTTTTCTCGAAATACTTATTACCTTACTATAAGGTTGTTCTTATGCCTCGCACTAGCATTCAAGCCACTGGCTATAAAAAACCTTTATATACTGTCTTATCAGCTGCGTTACTATTGTCAGCGGTTTCTTGTGTATCAACTACAAGTCTTACGCCAAAAGAGAATACATTAAAGACAGCAGATTACTGTCGCAGCAGCAACGATACTAAAACTCTAGCACCTTCTAAATCACAAAGCGTACAGCAGCGTGCTATGGATTGCATGCTGAACGAATTACAAACTTATCAACAAAAAAACATGAGCGCGCGGCAACAATACTTTGCTTACAAAGCCCAAGCTTGGCTAAACTATGCAAATCATAAAGACAGTATGAATAGTCGCTCAGACGTTGGTATGGAAGCTGCCCAAACGGCAGAAAATATCTTGCAAGCATTAAAAAATGATAAAGTTGAAGAGCTTGCACTTATTGAAGACATTCCGTCTACTTCTGCGCTCATGCGACCTGATTTATGGGCAACGTTAAGCGCTCTTAAAGATAGCGGCGGTATCAATAGTGCGCCACGCGAAATCGCCTTTAGCGAAGTCTCATTAATATGGGCAGCTACCGACCAATGTGAGCGCGGCGCAAAATCATCGAACAGTCACTTTCGGATGGCAGACCGCTGGCTTGAACAAGCGCGCGAGGCTTTTGTAAATACCCATGATTCAAAAGCGAACGTCGCTTTAGAAGCGCTTATCGTGCGTTATTATGAAAAATACGCTCCTTTAGATTCAAGCGATGATACCTGCAATGGTCAAATATTACCGACAATCAATAAAAATCAAGCACCTTATTAAAAGACTAAACGATTAATACAATCTCATAAAATTGCACAAAAAAAGCCGACATCATGTCGGCTTTTTTATATTCGTCATTTGGCTCAAAACTCTTGTCTAACTCAATAAAAATTAACGGTTTTTACGCGGTAATTTTTCTGGCAGATAGCAACGCAGATAAGCGATAGACGCCGTATTGGCTTCTTGCAAATACTTCTCAGTAATGCTTTGATGACGGCGATAAGAAACCGTAAAGATGGCATTGATGATGCTGAAGGTAATCAATAATACATCTTGAATATCTTCGAATTTTGGCATCTCATAACGCTCTGATAAGCGTTTATAGACCAATTGCACCACTTGATTGTCCATATGCTCACCATAACTATCCCCTTCAAAATCAGGCGTATTGGTGTCATAAATCAATTTGGCTTTAGTTTGATCCTCATCAAATATTTGTACACAGCGCTCAATCAACGCGGTCAAGTACGCTTGCCATCTGTCATAATCAACCGTTTCAACCGTTGTCAGCACTTCTAAAATATCGATGGCATTTAAAAAACGCAGTGCTAAAAATATCGCTTCGATATTAGGGAAGAAATGATAAGCAGAAGCTCTTGGAATACCCGCTTCTTCGCAGACAGCTGCCAAAGTGATGTCGTTAATTGCTTGAGTTTCACTCAATTTTTTCGCGCCCATCAATAGTTTTTGACGGCGTGCGCGACCTTGTTGACTGGTAAATTTGAATTTATTTGGCACTAGCTTTTTCGCCAGCTCAGAATCTACCAGTACATCTTCAATCTTGTCGTCTTTATTTTCAATCATCATAAATCTCTTAAGGTTACGCCCTAACTTTATATAGTCTTCATCAGATAGTATTTGTCCTAAATCGAAGGACTATTTTCTATCAACCGGCAATTTGGGCCAATAGCACCGCTACTATACTAAAATGAAGCAGCATGATAAACGCTTGTAAACTATCAAGCAAGGGACATGAATAGGTTAAAAAATAACTCACTAATTACTAAGTAAACAGGGTTAATTGTGAAGTTTAATTTTCGCTCTTATAATACCATGATCGATGACTCTATCGGCATAATCCCACTTTAAATGATCATTAAAATAGTCAACTCGTTCAACCTGACCAAGCGAAAACTTACTATCAGGTAAAAACTCTTCTGAAACAAACAGCTGGTCAATTACTTCAGGCATACCTTGATAAATATGCGTATAAGCAACATCTTTCATCCAACCATAACGTGCTTGGATACGAGCGGCGTCAAATAACGCGACATCGCGCATACTTTTATCATAATTGACTTCGCCTGTCTCGCTCATCAGTTGGGTGGTCACGCTACCGGTGACATCGTTCATATCACCTAATAAAATCAGTGGCTCACGCGTATGATGCAGGCGCTGAATAATGGACATACGAATAGAAGCGGCCTCTGCGGCGCGCATACACAAACTACGCAGCTTGGCACGAACGCGAATATTTGGATCGTCCATATCCTCTAGCAACTGACCGTTTTCATCGCGTAGGAAAAAAGCCCGTTTGCTTTTTAAATGCGCGGTGACAATCGTAATCGGTTGTCCAAAGGCATTGACTCGTAATACAAGCGGCGGACGATTAAAGCGCTGATAAAGACCGATATCAGGAATATCAATGACCGCTTTTGGTTCTACCTGTTCTAACAAAGTGTTTTCTAACTGCTCAAAACGCGTAATAATTCCGACAGCTGGCGTATATTGCGCGCCTTTGCCTTGGGTATAAGGACTGGCCTTATCATTACTTGCCAGCGGAATAACCACATGCTCAGGTTTGAATCCTAACCCTACTGCCAGTGCTTCAAGCGCCTGACTGTCCCATACTTCTTGTACGGCTATAATATCAGCATGGGCCTTTGCCAGTAAGTCGGTAATGCCGTGCAGCTTATGCTGGTATTCGTTGTCGCTATAAGCCGGCGCGTTTTCATAATAAATTCGATTAGGGTTAGCAAAATTAAGTAAATTGGCCGTTGCTATATAAAATTGCTTAGGGCTATTGTCTTCAGCGTTATTAACCATGAATTACCTATTATTATTACTATTATTTTTATTTTTATTTTTATTTTTAATAATTGTCTTTTTTACGAGTAACTGTTTTTGATGATTGTCTTTGTTTAATAATGGCTATTTTCTAAAATAACCTTTTACCACTCTATATTCATACATAATAATATACATTAAAAAAGCCTCCAAAGACATCTTTGGAAGCTTTAAAATAACATAAAACTGATTATATTTATGAGTTAGCAGAGCCAGTTCTACAATCAAACTAACTCTAGTAATGAAGGAGTAAGTTTTCTTATCCTTTGCTTACTTATATTAAACACCTCATTAGTTAAACTTAACTTATATGTTTAGCAAAAAGCAGTTCAACAAAACGTAACTTATCCTTCATTTTTTAAGGCTAACCTGACTTATAGCCAGTATCTATGAACTCATCGCTTTATTACGATACACGGTTCCATGCGTCACGTGAGGCACGGCGTGCTTCATTCCACTCTAGGCGCGACTCACCTTTCACTTCATGCCATGAGCGCTCTAAGTCTGATTCATGGTCTTCAAAACGAGCACCAGCTGGATAACGAGCACGATTTGCATAACCTACTGCATACGCTGGGTGTAAATCGCGGTCAAAGTCGTGACCTTCACGGTAATAATCGGCATTGGCATGTTCTGCGCGCCAGTAAGCTTCTTCACGAGTAGGATCAATCGCTTCTGCTGCTGCGTGACCTGCGCCGCCACCAACGATAGCACCAATAGCTCCGCCAATTAAAGTACCTAATGGGCCTGCCATCGTACCGATTGCCGCGCCTGCTGCTGCACCGCCAACACCACCAATACCAGTACCAATTGGATGTGAACCTGGCTCACCTGTAATTGGATCGGCGTTTAAATCTTCTCTGCTTTCCTTCGTCATATGCTTAACGGCAGTACGGTCAATAGCATCATGGTCATTGATGATATTGTCGTTTTCATGACCGACAACTCTATTGCCATTAATATCACGGTCAGTGCCTGCTAAGCGGCGATCGTTATCATCGATAATACGCTCTCTGTCGCCCACTTCAACATAATCATCATTCACTACGCGGTTATTAGGGTCGGTAATACGTCCATCGTTATTCATAATATTATCCTTAAATTATTTGTTATATATTAGATTTATTGTTCACTCATTTATAAAGCGTTAAATTTAACAAACTATGCAATATTAGAATTAACCAATAAAAATAATTGCTAAAAATTACCTCTTATAAATCAGCAGTATTGCTTGATTCATCTAAAGTATAGGAACTTATGGATAATGACCGATACACAGATTATGTAAACTATGTCCAAATTACGATTGCCTTGCGTTACAGCCTGTATCTTTATCACTATTTTGTAGGGCAGCAGAGTATTTTGAGTAATTTATAAGCGTCTATTCACTAATGCCTTAATTTTTCATTTAAATATTTATAAGACTTTTAGCGCTCTATCAATCGCTTGTTGCCACTTATCAAGATGCTGTTCACGCCTATCTGCAGACATCTCAGGCTCAAAGATGCGATCAATCTGCCACGAGGCTTGTATCGTAGTCTCATCGTATAGACCGGTTTTTAATCCCGCTAATAAAGCTGCACCTTTAGCGGTAATCTCTGTGTCTTTAGGGCGTAGCACCGGTACGCCTAACAAGTCGGCTTGAAACTGCATGAGCAAGTCGTTATTCGCCGCACCACCATCTACTCTTAATTCAGTCAAAGGGTGCGGGCTGTCTTTTTGCATGGCAATCAGCACATCGTAAGTTTGATAAGCAATGGCCTCGAGAGCCGCGCGTGCAATATGGGCTTTGGTTGTGCCGCGGCTCATACCAGTAATACTGGCATTGATATCTGAGCGCCAATATGGCGCCGCAAGCCCTGTAAATGCTGGCAGTAATACCACCTCCTCACTACTATCTACCTGCCGCGCTAAATGCTCAACCTCACTGCTTTGTTGAATCATGCCAAGATTGTCACGCAACCACTGCACGATAGCGCCCGCCATAAAAACACTGCCCTCTAAGGCATAAGTGACTTCTCTTTTGGGCGGCTGTAGCAAGCGTCTGCCAGACTGCACAATTTGATCAAAGGATAGATTGTCTGGGCGGGTTGGCGTTGATTTGCGTTGCCAAGCAATGGTCGTCAGTAACTTATGCTCGCTCAGTTTCGGCTCTTTACCAATATTCATCAGCATAAAACAGCCGGTGCCATAGGTATTTTTTGCCATGCCTGCATTGAGGCAACCTTGCCCAAACAGCGCCGCTTGCTGGTCACCTAATACCGCCTGAATGGGAATTTGTTTAGCGAACAGTCCTTTTTTGGTTTTACCAAAATCGCCATCAGACGGTAGTACCTTGGGCAATATGTTCATCGGTATCCCAAAGCAGGTACATAGCTCCTCCGACCATGCCAGCTTATGGATATCATATAATAAAGTACGACAGGCATTGGTCACATCGATGACGTGTTCGCCGCCGGTTAATTTATAGATAAGCCAGCTGTCTATGGTACCGACAGCAATCTCCCCTTTATTGGCGCGTACTCTTAATTTAGGATCATTTTCTAACAACCACGCGATTTTACTGGCGCTAAAATATGGGTCTAAGCGTAAGCCTGTGATACGTTGTATCTCGCTTGCCATATCAACATGCTTATCATCAGTCTTACCGCTCGTGCTTTCTGCAGCAAGCGTTTTGCAATAACTGGCGGTACGGCGATCTTGCCAAATAATGGCAGGCGCTAAAGGTTTGCCCGTTTGCTTATCCCACATCACGATAGACTCACGCTGATTGGTAATTGCAATACTGGTAACATCGGTCGCAAGCAACCCGGCCTGATTAATCACATCATGGGCACAGCTAATCTGTGTCTGCCAAATCTGCTGCGCATCTTGCTCGACAAAACCTGCTTGCGGCGTCTTTAAGGTTGTCGGCTGCTGGGCCATTTTAATCGGGCGGGCATGGTCGTCATACAATATTGCGCGGCTCGACGTCGTACCTTGATCTAGCGCTAAAATATATCCTGCCATTACTCGCATCCTATTTTATATAATGTTATTTTTTATCGGCTAATTTTTATCTGGTTTTATCACTGATTTATAAACCAATTCATAAATAATGCCATTATCTATCTTGAAGCTAGACACTTAACATAAAACTGGTGTCCATTCAACGCAAAATAAGCGAATAGTGAGCATTGACCCGTCACCATTGTGCCACTACAGTGTACGCTTTGTTATGAATAACCAATTTTTGCTTTCTATTAATGGTCTATAATATTGCCCTGTTTGACTACCTACTAGAAATTTTGCGCTTTAAACACTTTGCATTCTAATTAATGGCTTATGTGACTTATGAAATTTGCTTTATCGACTCTGTCTACTGCTGTGATGACGGTTACGCTCATGGGCTTAGCCGCGTCTCACTCCGCAAACGCCAATGATGATATTAACACGCCCCAAAATGAAGTAGCGCCCGTTGTCGTGACGCAAATTGTTGACGCGGATACGCCAAGCAGCATGCAAGACAGTAGTGGTATTAAAAACAGTGTTCAAGAAAACGGCACTCAAATAACTCACACTCAAACTGATAAAAACCTTGCGCAAAAAAGCATCATAAAAAATAAAGCCGCGCCGATAGAAACACAGCCAGTTAAAGCTGAGTCAAATGGTCATTTAACCACCCTTATCGATCCTATTACCCATAAAAGCATTGAAAATAGCTATCCTTTAGAAGTATCGAGTCTGCTTAGTCTTGAGCAAGCGCAAAATATTTTATTGCAAGTTTCACCAAAAATCGCCGCCAATCAAGCCGCGATTGCTGCCAGTGAATATGAAACCGATGCCTTAAAAACCATCGACCACCCGTTAGTATTTGCGCGCGCCTCCGCCACTGCTTATAACTTGGACGCCGATGTTGATTTATCGTCAATTAAAAACGGTATTATCAACGATGTGAATAGTAGTATTGATGGTATCAACCCGCCGATAGACATAGAAAATTTGCCAGACTTTGGTGAATTGGTCGGTGACCGTATCCCAGATACTTACGATTTGAAACGTTCGGGTTCAACGACGGGCGCAGGCCTTGGCGTGGTATGGCCTATTTATACCGCTGGACGCACAGCGGCATTGACAGGCGCTTCCACTGCTCGCACCCAAGAAGCCGTTGCTGATAGCATACTAGATACCAACGAGCTGTATAACACCTTAGTTGAGCGTTATTTTAAGGCACAGTTGGCGATTATTGCCGCTTATTTACGTGACGATGCTTATGATACGGTGCAGCAAGTTGACCATATGGCGCAGCGTCTGCTTGAAGAAGGCTTTATCTCCCGTGTCGATCGCTTAGAAGCCCAGTCGGCGCTTGCCGATGCAAAAAGCGAATCGGTCAATGCTAATAATGATGCGCGTCTGACAATGATGGCGCTGCAGCGTCTATTGCGTACCGATTATCGTATCAAACCCAGCACGCCTTTATTTGTCTCAAGCCGTCCTCTGCCTGATGTGAATTACTTTCAAGACTTAGCACTGAATAATCATCCAGGTTTGCAAAAAGTTGCCGCCAAACGAGCGCAAGCGCAGCAGCTGCATGCGCTATCTGATACGGGTTACAAACCTACGGTCATGCTTTATGGCTATAGCCAAGTTGAAAAAGACCCCAGTTGGGTCGCTGGTATTTCAGCCAGCTGGAAGCTTTGGGGCGGGCTAGATAAAAAGGCGTCTTTAGCTTCCAGTAACGCCAAAATACGCCAAGCAGATTTGTCAGAGATAGAAGTCAGTGACAATTTATTATTGCTCGTCGAAAAAAACTGGCACGATGTCAATAACGCCCAATCACGCTATCAAGCCTTGCAAAGTAATGTGGATTTGGCAGCAGAAGTATTGCGCTTACGTCAACTTGGGCTACAAGAAGGCCTGAATACGCCCATCGATGTGGTACAAGCTCAGACACAATACCTCAAAGCGCGCACCGAGCAAGCGCAAGCAGCAAATACTTATGTCCAGTCGCTTGCCGCCTTGATGCAAAGCTGCGGTACGCCGCTTGCTTTTAATGCTTACTTGAACGCCGCTGATATTCGTCTACCAACCCTATATGACAAGTAGCTTATTTAGTAAACCGTATTCAATAATCATATGAATTGCTAAGATTAAATAACGCCAACACTACTCTGCTTATTATCGACTTTATCGCTTTAGGAATCTCACTGTCATGACTGAATCTAATAACGAATCAGGCGACTCACGAAAACTACCTGCTACAGACCAAGCTACTGAAACAAACCGCAGTCATCATGAGCAAACGCCCGTTGATGCTGATGCGATTAATGGTACTAAACCGACTGAAGCCGTCTTTGATAGTGCTGATAGCGTCGATAGCACTAATAGAATCGACAGCACTGATAGTGACCAAGAACAAGCGGTGCCGCCTTATAAACGCGAGCCTGCAAACGCGGATAAATCTGTCGGTATTAAAAAGGCGATTTTGGTACTTCTTGTGCTGCTTATATTAGGGGCAATTGCTTATGGTTTGTATAAAAGCAATCAACACAATGCGCCTGAAGTCATCACCTTACAAGGTCAAATGCAAATGCAGCAAACGTCTATTGCGGCAAAAGTGCCGGGGCGTATTGCACAAATCATGGTCACAGAAGGCGATGCGGTGACAGTCGGTCAGCAGCTTATTGAAATGGACTCACCTGAAATTAACGCTAAAATCAATCAGGCGCGCGCTGGCAAGCAAATGGCGCAAAGCCAGCTTGATAAAGCAGAAAACGGCGCCCGCCCACAAGAAATTGCCCAAGCAAAAGCGGCTTGGCAAGCCAATAAAGCGGCGTCTGATTTGGCAGAAAATACTTATCAGCGCGTCAATCGTCTTTATGAAGAAGGTCTGATGGCACGGCAAAAGCGCGATGAAGCTTATGCGCAGTATCTAGCGACTCAAGATAAGACAGAAGCGGCGCGCTTGCAGTATGATTTGGCAAAAGAAGGCGCTCGCAGTGAGGATAAATCTGCCGCAACCGCCCAAGTTGCCCAAGTCGATGCGCAACTAGAAGAAGCATTGGTCGCTAAAGAAGAAGCCAATCTAAAAAGTCCGATTGCCGGTATCGTGGATAATGTCATCGTCAACGCGGGCGAAGTCATTGGGCAAGGTGTGCCTATCCTAACTTTGGTTAATACCGACGATCAATGGGTAGTACTGAACGTCACTGAAACCTACCTAAACCAGTTTGCCATAGGGCAGCGTTTTATGGGTACGATTCCTGCTTTATCCTCGCCTGAAAAGCCTTATACCAAGCAGTTTACCGTTTATGCAACCTCAACCTTATCTGACTTTGCTACTTGGCGTCCGACCAACAACAACGATGGCTTTGATGTGCGCACCTTTGAAGTTAAAGCGCGACCATCTGCTCCTGATAGACGTATCCGCTCGGGGATGAGCGTGGTTGTCAATATCAATCCAGCCCTTGCCAATCAGACCAAAGAGTAAACCATGCGCCTGACTGAGCAAAACGGGCAACGCGGCGGATTAATCGGCGCCTTTATACGTAGTGCTGGCTACGAGCGCCGGTTTTTAGCCAAAAACCCGTGGGATTTGAGCATGGTGGTCTGGATACCGCTTGCGACCGTGCTCTTGATTTGGTGGATTTTTTCACAGATACAAATCACCGACTTGCCCATCGGCGTCGTGGATAACGATCGTGGCCCTGTTGCCAATACTGCGGTGCGTTATTTGGAAGCCAACCCAAACCTGACGGTCAGACAGCTTTATCACTCGCCAGCAGCAGTAGAAGCAGCGCTCCTGCAACGTGATATCTATGCGGTGGTTATTATTCCAGAGGATTTCTCGCGCAATATCTCATCGAGTAAACCGGCGCCGATTGTATTGCAAGTAAATGCCCAATACGGTACTCATTCCGGCATCATCCAAACCAGTGTCCAATCGGTGACTGGTACACTATCGGCAGGCGTTGAAATACAGCGTTTAGTCAAAAAAGGCATGGCCCCATCACAAGCGGCGATTGCTTACTCTCCCATTGGTATTCAACGCATCAGTTTGTTTAACGCAGCAACCGACTATCAACAGTTTTTAGCATCAACCGTTATCCCAGCACTGCTGCATATTTTAGCCATGGTCATTGGCGCGACGACCATTGGGCGTGAATTGCGCGATAAGAAAATCGGTATTTGGTATGACTTTGTTAATGGTGGTCAGCCTGATTTAACCACTATTAAAGACAATGAGATTCAAGGTAGCCAAAATAAAGACCGTCAGACCACGGCCGTTTCAGTCTTAACTGAAGATAATCAAACACTCATTGAAGATACTACGCCAAGAAAAGCTAGTGTATCAGTTTTGCTTTTTGGTTTATTGGGTAAGTACTTTTGGCCCATGCTGGCTTATAGCTTATGGTCAGTTTTAGCGTTATGGCTCGCCACGCCGCAGCAAGCGGTTGCTATCAGCTCAATCATTGCGACTTATATCGGCCTTGTATTGCTAATGATGTTGTCATTTTGGCTGGGTGCGATATTTACCTTAACCTCATTTTCGTTACGCATGGGTTTATCGTCAACCGGATTTATCTCAGCGCCTTCTTATGCCTTTGCTGGGGTAACATTTCCCTATATCGCCATCAGTAAAAACGCTCAGCATTGGTCGGATGCCCTACCACTGACCCATTACCTTAAGCTGCATATAGCGCAATTACAAATGCAAGCGCCGGTTGCCATCTCATTACCCATCGTCTATGGACTGACGCTTGCAACGATTGTCACTATGTTTTTAGCCGCCTTATTGAGCAAGCGCGCGCTCGCACATCCTGAACGCTGGGGAGCCCGCTAATGGTTATGACACCAAAAGAACCTTTATCTCAAGAAAACCTCATAGCAACAAAAAATCAGCCTTCTAGTGCTATGTTAGAGGCAAAAAGTCATTCGCCAGCGCAAAGCTTTTTCGGCAGTTTTTTGCAAACTATCAAAGACGTCTTTTCTGATAAAGGCGTGCTACTACTGCTCATGATTGCGCCAATTATTTATGGCTTCTTTTATCCTTGGCCCTATTCAACCGAAGTGGTCAACCATGTGCCCGTTGGTATTGTCGATCAAGACAATACTAATCTGTCTCAAACCATCGTTCGTTATGCCAGTGCCAGCCCGCAGCTCGATACCAAGCGTTTTTTAAATGAGCAAGACGCTCAAGAAGCGATATGGTCCGATGACATCGCTGGATATATGATTATTCCAAGCGGACTTGAGCAGCAAGTCCTATCTGGCAAAGCAGCGAGCGTCAGCGTATTAGGCAATGGGGGTTATTTTCTGTTAAATAAAAACGTTCAAATGGGTTTTTTGCAGGCGGTCAGTACGGTTTCAGCGGGCGTTGAGATTAAAAAAAGCGTGGCGCAAGGGGCGTATTCTGCAACCGCAGCGGCAAATACCCAAGCGGTACCGTTAAGAATCATCCCTTTGTACAATCAAACCGAAGGCTATGGCGCTTATGTGGTGCCAGCAGTCGCTATTCTTATTCTGCAACAAACCCTGTTGATGTCGACAGCGATGTTAATTGGCACCTGGTATGAGCAGCGTCGTCATACTGCCAGTATTCGCGGCTGGCTTGGCCGTATTGCAGCGCTTAGTATGTTTAGCTTTATCATCGGCTGCTTTTATTATGGTTGGACCTTTGAGCTGCACCATTATCCACGTGGTCAAAACATGCTTGGCAGCTTGTTATTTCTGCTGCTGTTTTGCCCGACAGTCGCCACGCTTGGCTGTGTGTTTGGGCTCTGGTTCCGTCAGCGTGAGCGCAGTATTCAAATCTTGATTTTTAGCTCGCTACCGATGTTTTTTGTCAGCGGATATCCATGGCCTGCCAATCAATTACCAGAATTTTTACAAATCATTCGCTGGGTCATACCGACGACGCCTGGTATCAATACCTCTGTTCAGCTCAATCAAATGGGCGCGAGTGTGGCGCAAGTCGCAACTGGCTTTTATGCATTGGCAGGATTGTGGGCGTTTTACTTTTTATTACTGCTACTTTTCCGCTGGCGTACCAGCCAAAGCAAAACCGCTTTTTAGCATAAAAATATATGGATAGTATTGGCATTTATGCTATAAAAAATACCTCAAAAAAGCGCCTACTCAAGAAGCAGGCGCTTTTTTATTTATTTGACTTGATGGTGTTTGGTTTAAAAAACGCGATTTAAACCATTGAGAGCGGCGACGCGATAGGCTTCTGCCATCGTTGGATAGTTAAAAGTTGTGTTCACAAAATACTCAAGAGTATTGTTGCATTTCATGACCGCCTGACCAATGTGAATAATCTCTGAGGCATGATTGCCATAGCAATGAATGCCTAAAATCTCAAGCGTCTCACGGTGGAACAAAATCTTTAACACGCCCGAACGCTCACCAATGATTTGCGCCCGTGCCAGATGTTTAAAGAACGCCTGCCCGACTTCATAAGGGACTTTTTCATCGGTCAGCTCTTGCTCAGTTTTACCGATACAAGAAATCTCAGGGATGGTATAGATACCTGTTGGCACGCTTGATACTGGCTCGGCATCGCTATCGCCAACCATAAACGCCGCCGCACAGCGTCCTTGATCGTAGGCCGCTGATGCCAATGAGGGCCAGCCAATGACGTCACCAGCGGCATAGATATTTTCGACGCCGGTACAATAGGTATCATCCACTTTTAGCTGACCACGACTATTGGCTTCCAGCCCAATGGCCTCTAAGTTTAAGCCCTCTGTGTTACCCGAACGCCCATTTGACCAAAGAATGGCATCTGATTTGATGCGCTTACCGCTTTTTAGATGCAAGACCACGTAATCATCGTGAGTTTCAAGGTGGTCAATCTCTTCATTGCTACGAATCAAGACGCCAAACTGTCTAAAGTCATGAGCGATGGCATCACTAATTTCGCTGTCTAGATAATTGAGCAATTGATTTTGGTTATTAATTAAGTCAACTTTATAGCCAAGACCAGTAAAGATTGAGGCATACTCACAACCAATAACGCCTGCGCCATAAATGATGATTTTTTTGACCACATAATCCATTTGCAAGATTTTATCAGAGTCAAACACACGCGGATGGTCAAAGTCTAAAATATCAGGACGATAAGGACGACTACCAACGGTAATAATGGCTTTATTAAAGGTCACGGTTTCAAAGACGCCGTCGTCCTTTTCGACACTTAAAGTATGCGCATCAACAAAGCTTGCCCAACCATGAATCACATCAATACGGTTGCGCTCATAAAAACGGGTGTGGGTGCTTACTTGATTACGGATGACGCGGCGCGCATTAGCGAGCACGCGGTTTAGGGGCACTTGCTGATACTCCATCGCCTTGGTAAACATAGGATCGCGGCGAAAGTTAATCAAGTTAAAGACCGATTGACGCAAGGCTTTACTTGGAATCGTGCCCACATGGGTCGAGTTACCACCAACCTGTTCACGCGGATCAATCACCGCAACTTTTTTGCCAGCCTTCGTCAGCTTCATCGCCGCCGCTTCACCAGCAGGCCCTGCGCCTAGGACAACGGCGTCATATTCATACTTATGCTTATCGCCTTTGATGCGCTGCGAGTCTTTAGTAAAAGGAGTTTTAATATCGATGCGGATATCATCAAGCGGATTGACCAAATCAGGGTGATGCATGATATCTTCAGTGACTTGCTCATGGGTTTGCTCAATTTTTGCTTTTTTAGTTTTGCCTTCAGTATGCTCAGGGTTCGGCGCGCGGCCGCTTTCTTTATTAGACACTTCGGTATGAATGTCTTTACCCGTGTCATTGGTCGCGTCGCTTATCGGTTTGCTTCCCATCGTATCCTCTTTTATTAATTTATAAATCTGTGTGTTTTTTAGACTATGAATGTCTACAAGTAACGATCAAGTTAGACCCATAGCGCTAAAGCGTGCCTACCATACGTGCTGATAGGATATTTTGCAATATTGGCGACAGTTACGTTATCGCCATAGCCGTTATTCGTTATACGCTGTTGCTTAATCCCTTTAGCCGATACGGCGTTTAAGTCCCGTCATCTGCAAGATACGTGTGGCAATCTCTTCAACAGACATCTCAGAGACATCAAGACTCGGAATCCCTTGCGAGATATAAATGCCCTGTATGGCGCGCTGTTCTTGCTGACATTGCTGATAGCTAGAATAACGGCTGCCCGCGCGGCGTTCTTGGCGGATTTTTACTAAGCGATCGGTATCGATTAACAAGCCAAATAACTTGTGCTTATGCTCACGTAAGGCTTTTGGCAATTGATTGTCGTTTAAATCTTCTTCGGTTAACGGATAGTTTGCCGCTCGAATACCAAATTGTAGCGCCAAATACAGTGAGGTTGGGGTTTTACCAGAACGCGAAACGCCGATAAGAATAATATCCGCGGCATGATAATGACGAGTACGTGCGCCATCATCGTTATCTAGCGCAAAATGCACGGCATCGATACGTTCTTTATAAGTTTCAGAATCGACATTATCGTGGGCATGACCCGAATGCGCGTCCGGCTCGACGCCCGTCTCTTCTGCGACTCGGCCGATTAACCCTTCATACATATCCAAATTACAGCTATGCGCTGAGTTAATTTTTTCACGAATTTCAGGGCTAACAATCGTATCGAACACCAAGGGCAGCAAACCGTCGCGCTGATAGGCCATATTGATTTGTTCGACCGCCTCTTCGGCGCGCTCTAAGCTATCAACATAAGGCAACACCCGAGTTTCAAAAGGCACAGAGGCAAATTGACTTAAAATGGCGCGTCCAAGGGTTTCTGCGGTAATCGCCGTCCCATCAGAGATAAAAAACGCCGTTCTGATATTTTGGTCGTTATCTACTTGCAACGCTTGTTTGTTTTGAATGGTCGGCTTGGCGGCTTCTGGCGGATTATTTACAAACATAACGTGAACACCTTGGTTAAGATCTCAATAGGCGCTTTTATTTAGCGCAGAAAATCTGTAGCGGTTAGTTTCTTGTGCCCTATATTATACGCACAATAGCTGTCTAATAGAAATCAATGTTACAGGCGTACACTTAGTAAGTACGATGTAATAAGGATATCTATTAAGAGTATTTATGCATCCATAGCATTGCTATAAAGGAAGGTTTCTTATCAGCAAATTTTTTCTCTAAAAACCAGTTATATTTTACTCTTTATTATATTCTAACAACCAAATATTGGGTTTTGACCGCGCAAATATGTAACAAACGCCACAATTTGTATATTTTTGACGATTTATTTGGTTCTAGGTATCGAAATTACCCAAATATAGGGGTATAATCGACCGTTATAATCTTTACTAAATAACCTTATTTTCTGGAGTTATCATGGCAGCGCAATCTACAGCACTTGTAATCAATCTTGATCAGCTAGGAAAAGATGACATTGAGATGGTTGGCGGCAAGAATGCCTCGCTTGGCGAGATGATCAGCCATTTATCTGATTTGGGTGTCAGCGTTCCAGGTGGCTTTGCGACCACTTCAAATGCGTTCAATCGCTTTTTGACAGAAACAGGCTTACTTGACAAAATCAACAACGAGCTTAAAACGCTTGATGTGAATGATGTTAATAAGCTTGCTGAGACTGGTAAAAAAATCCGTACTTGGATTATTGAGCAAGAGCTGCCAAGCGACCTTGAGCAAGAAGTGCGCCAGTCGTTTGAAACCATGAGTGGCGGCGAAGACATCGCGGTTGCGGTACGTTCTTCTGCCACGGCTGAAGATTTGCCAGATGCGTCATTTGCCGGTCAACAAGAAACTTTCTTGAACATTCGCGGCATTGATAACGTCCTGATTGCTATTAAAGAAGTATTCGCCTCTTTATATAATGATCGCGCGATTTCTTATCGTGTGCATAAAGGTTTTGAGCACGAAGGCGTTGCCCTATCTGCTGCTGTACAGCGCATGGTACGTTCAGAAACTGGCGCTGCTGGCGTGATGTTCACCCTAGATACGGAAAGTGGCTTTGATCAAGTGGTCTTTATCACCTCAAGCTACGGACTAGGTGAAATGGTTGTGCAAGGTGCAGTCAACCCTGACGAATTCTACATCTCCAAAAAATTGCTTGAAAATGGCAAGCCTGCGGTCATTCGCCGTAATCTAGGCAGCAAACATAAGAAAATGATTTATGGTGATGAAGGTAGCACCACTAAGTCTGTCAAAACCGTCGATGTCGAAAAACAAGACCGCATGCAGTTCTCTTTAACCACTGAAGAGCTAAACTCACTTGCCAAACAAGCCATGACTATTGAAAAGCATTATGGTCAAGCGATGGATATCGAGTGGGCAAAAGACGGCGACAGCGGTGAAATCTTTATCGTCCAAGCACGTCCAGAAACCGTTAAGAGCCGCCAAGACAGCAACGTCATGGAGCGTTATATCATCAATACTGGCGATGCTAAAATTCTATGTGAAGGTCGTTCAATCGGTCAACGCATCGGCGCTGGTAAAGTACGTATCGTTAGCAATTTAAACGAGATGGACAAAGTTCAAGACGGCGACGTCTTAGTATCAGACATGACCGATCCGGATTGGGAGCCCGTCATGAAGCGTGCTTCTGCGATTATCACCAACCGTGGTGGTCGTACTTGTCACGCGGCTATTATTGCTCGTGAGCTTGGCGTTCCAGCTATCGTTGGCTGTGGTAATGCCACTGAATTATTGGTTGATGGTCAAGACGTCACTGTTTCTTGTGCTGAAGGTGATACTGGCTTTATCTATGAAGGTCAGATTGATTTTGAAGTACAGACCAACTCTGTTGAATCTATGCCAGAGCTTGCATTCAAAGTCATGATGAACGTGGGTAACCCAGATCGTGCCTTCTCATTTACCCAAATGCCAAACGAAGGTATCGGTCTTGCGCGTTTAGAGTTCATCATCAACCGTATGATTGGTGTGCATCCAAAAGCGCTACTAAATATGAACAGCTTGCCACGTGAAATCGCCCAAGCGATCAATGAGCGTATCGCCGGTTATGCCTCACCAGTCGATTTCTATGTCGATAAATTGGTCGAAGGTATCTCAACCCTAGCCGTTGCCTTTATGGATCAGCCAGTTATCGTGCGTATGTCTGATTTTAAATCAAACGAATATGCCAACTTGCTTGGTGGTAAATTATACGAGCCATCAGAAGAAAACCCAATGCTAGGTTTCCGCGGTGCCAGTCGCTATGTGTCTGACAACTTCCGTGACTGCTTCGAGCTTGAGTGTAAAGCACTAAAACGCGTCCGTGATGAGATGGGCTTGACCAACGTTGAGATTATGATTCCATTCGTTCGTACCGTTGGCGAAGCAAAAGAGGTCATCGAGCTACTTGCGAAAAACGGTCTAAAACGTGGCGAAAATGGTCTGCGCGTCATCATGATGTGTGAGCTACCAACCAACGCGCTATTAGCAGAAGATTTCCTAGAGCACTTCGATGGTTTCTCAATCGGTTCAAACGACTTGACTCAGTTAACGCTAGGTCTTGACCGTGACTCAGGTATCGTCTCACATCTATTTGATGAGCGTGATCCCGCGGTTAAGAAGCTATTATCTATGGCGATTGAAGCTTGTAACAAAGCAGGCAAATACATTGGTATTTGCGGTCAAGGTCCATCAGATCATCCAGATCTTGCTTTTTGGCTCATGGAACAAGGCATCAACTCAGTGTCACTAAACCCTGACTCAGTGCTAGATACTTGGTTCTTCTTAGCTGGCGAAGAAACGAAATAAGTCGTAACGATACGTCACAGCGTTAATTGACAGAGTCATTTAATATACTACCATTAGGGTCTATTTGATTTTTTCAAATAGACCCTAATATAATGTATGAGCGAAAGTGGCTTGAAAAAGTGACTTAAGATATGACTAACTATGTAGGCAATTATGCAGATTTTCCTTGCTCGAAATAACGTACAAGCTGGTCCATACACGTTGGATCAGCTCAATATTATGCTCGCCTCAGGTGAAGTAGTATTAGATGATTTGATGTGGCATGAAGGCCTAGATCAGTGGCAGCGTGTTGGTAATTTAACCAATAATCAGACTTATTATCGTCCTGCCCCTATAGTGTCGGCAGATCATAATGACTCTATTATCAATAACGTCACTATCTTCCCAGAAGATTCTGCTAGTAGCACCTCTAAAGATGACAAAGCGGTATCGCTAGACAGATTGTATGGTAAGCCTGAACGCCCAGCAGAGAACGCTAAAAATACCAAGCTGGACATGACCACCAATCGTCAATATACACCCAATAAAAACGTGTCATTGAATAAGTCTGGTACAGTCAAAGCCGCCTCGCCTAAAGATAAAGTCGTCGGTAATGTCGTCCTTGCGCCGATTATGTCGCGGGTGTTAGCGACCGCAATCAATGGTTTGCTCTATGTATTAGCAATTTTACCGCTGGTCATGGCATTAACCAAAATGGATGTGGACTATACCAAATTTCAAAACATCCAAGATATGGATGCCGCGTATCAGTATTCCATGACCTTGATGGAAAGTATTCCTAGCAGCACTTTGATGATGTCACAAGTGATGGTGTTTGGTTTGTTTGCGCTGCAGCTGGTATTTATTACCTTGCGTGGACAATCACTTGGTAAGCTGATTACCGGTATTCGCGTCGTTGACCAAAGCACCCACCGCTTGCCTTCTTTTAGCAAGCTTATTGGCATGCGTACGCTACTACTGTTTATTATTTATAACTTATTATTCTCATTTACTAGCTTTTTAGGTTTTGTGGTTATTATTGTTCATTATTATATGGCCTCAAAAAGTCCTGAAAACATCGGTTGGCATGATAAACTGGCTAAAACCTTAGTAGTGAAAGCCGATAATAGCCAATTGGTCAAACAACCCAAGGCAAAATAATGGGTTTATAAGTTTATGATAAAAACGATTGTTATAAATATCATAAGGTTATATGAAAAAGTGGCGTTTATACGCTGCTTTTTTATTGAAGAATTTATATTTACGTCTTTTATTATTTATTGACAGACGCTCAGTGATTAACCTTTGTGTTAAAGGCTGAGTACTGTTATAATACGGCGCTTTATAAACTAAGCTTATTACTATTGTTTTTGCAAAATTCGATAAGATTTGGGCTTACCTTATAAATCTCCTTGCTATTAACATAGGGTTAATAGCTACTAATCCGTAAGGAGTCATAATGCGACATTACGAACTGGTGTTACTTGTACACCCAGACCAAAGCGACCAAGTGGTCGGCATGGTTGAACGCTATATCAAGTTGGTTCAAGACAACGGCGGTACGATCCATCGTCTAGAAGATTGGGGTCGTCGTCAATTGGCTTACCCAATTAACAAAATTCACAAAGCTCACTACGTTCTTTTCAACGTTGAAACTGACGGTGAGATTTTGGCTGAACTTGAAGAATTATTCCGTTATAACGACGCGATCATTCGTAGTCTAGTTATGCGCCGTGACGAAGCTGTCACTGAAGAGTCGCAGTTAGCCAAGAATGCCGATGAAAAACGCGCACGCAAAGCAACGACTCGTCGTCCAGACAATCGTGAAAACGACGACAACGACAACAGTGAAGACTAATTAAAGGAGAATACTCATGGCACGTTTCTATCGCCGTCGCAAATTCTGCCGTTTCACTGCTGAAGGCATCACTCACATCGATTATAAAGATGTTGAATTGCTAAAACAGTACATCAGTGACAATGGTAAAATCGTACCAAGCCGCATCACCGGTACATCTACTAAATATCAGCGTCAGCTAGCCACTGCTATCAAGCAAGCTCGCTATCTTGCGCTACTTCCGTATACTGACAACCATCAGTAATTTAACCGTTAACTAGGAATGACTCATGCAAATTATTTTGTTACAGCGTATCGTCAACCTTGGTAAACTCGGTGAAACTGTCGATGTGAAACCAGGTTACGGACGTAACTTTCTTATCCCTCAGGGCAAAGCACTACCTGCAACTAAAGCGAACATTGAAAAGTTCGAAGCACGCCGTGCTGAGCTTGAAGCTGAAGAAGCAAAAGAAGTAGCGGTTGCTCAAGAACGTGCTGACGCGTTAACGGACGTTAATGTTATCATGCGCGCTAAATCAGGTGACGAAGGCAAGCTATTTGGCTCTATCGGTACTCGCGATATCGCTGAAGCATTGACTAACTCAGGTCTAGAAGTTGACCGTGCTGAAATCAAGCTACCTGAAGGCACACTACGTCAAGTGGGCGAATACAATGTTGATATTCAACTACACCATGACGTAACTGCTAGCATCTTAGTAACCATTCTTTCTGAAGATGGCGACAATGAAGATGCCGCTGAAGAAGTTGAAGACGACAACGAAGATTACTCAGAAGAGTAATTTTTGGTAGTAGTGTAAACCTACTACTCGTCTAAGAAAGCCAGTAACGTCATGTTACTGGCTTTTTTTATGCTTAAAACCCCCTAAATGTTTAATTTTCTAATTAAAACTTACAATAGTAGTTTGTAGCAATAACTGTTAATAAAACACCTGTATAACCTATACCTAATAATAAAATACTGCTTATAAAGTCGTCTTCAATAATATCGGAGCTATTGCTATCCTAGCTGTATTTAGTCATAGATAAAATGGGACGATATGATAAACACTGATGACAAATTAATATGCATCCAAGGTAACGAGTTTTATAAACAAGGTGAAACCTACAGGGTCGGTAGAATTGTGAATGATAAGTATTTCCAAATTCTGACTAACAACAATGCTGATCATTGGTATGCTACCTTAGATGATGAAGGTATTTATGTTAGCTTTGATTCCATGAGCCCTAAAGACAATAAAGCATGGTTTGATAAGATAGATTAGATGTTTTTATTGATGTATTAATGAAAGAAAAATAATTATAAAATTTAGATTAAAAAAGTATCATCCAAGAAGCTGGCTGTTATAAACAGTCAGCTTGTTTGGTTGAAAATCTAGTTTACGGTATTGTAAATAATTTACTGCTTGTGGCCAATTAGCCGCTATCTTTGGTGTCTCTTGCCCAGAGGCAATCATACTGGCAGCATTTATCCAGCCCGCATGACCGACTGCTAATACTGGTTTTTGACCCCTATTTTGCGCAGCCATCTCATTTAACCAGTTTTCTACACGATTAAACAACTGCTGTAGACTCTCGCCGCCCTTAGGAGCAAAATCTGCAAAATGATCACACCAATCATCAATCTCTTGTTTGGGAATTTGCGCCCAAGGCTGACCGTCCCAATTACCAAAATTAATCTCTGCCAGCTCAGGGGCGACATGATACAGAAAGCCATGCTGCGCCAATATTTCTCCGACTTTTAACGAGCGCTGTAGTGAGCTGACCCAAATCACTTTTGGCAATTGATGAAAACGCACGAAGCGCTGTATTTTATTAGCAAGGCGTTTAATTTTGCGTTTATCGACACTGATATCAGTCTGTCCGATACAAAAGCCATTAGCCGCAATGGGCTTTGGATGGCGCCAAATATACAAAACCATTAACTATCATCATCCTTTTAAAATAGTACGCTTAACATTAAATAAAAGGGTTCGAGGCAGCAAGTCCGATATAAATAGTGATTTCACTTAACTGCTGCGTAGCACCTAACCCATCACCGGTATAACCATCTAAACGTCTGCGCAACAAGCGCCGCATATAGTCCGTCGTTACGATGCCCAGTAATAAAGCCAATGACCATTGCCAAATACCAATTTGTTGCACGGCATTTGGAAATAGGAGCACGACTAGCAAGCCCGCTAATATGAGCCAACCACTGCTCAATAACCCTTGTAATGGCGTCAGCTGCTGCGCCATCGGTTTGGCTTTAGCATGCTCAATCTCACCGCCGTAAGGCAATAGCGCCAGTAAACTAATACATAATAAACGTGAGAGCGTATGTCCAATAATCAGCGCCACAATAGCCACTGATAAAGACATAGACGCCAATAAGCTGATTTTGATAAGTAACGCCGAGACCAATCCTAGTACACCATAAGTCCCTAAGCGCGAATCCTTCATAATGGTTAAAGTAAGCGCGCGAGTCAGACCACCACCTAGACCATCACAGCTATCCGCAAGTCCATCTTCATGAAAAGCGCCAGTGAGCCTAATTCCAAAGGCCGTACTTATCACTGCCGCCACCAAAGGCGTAAATAAAAGGCTGCCTAGCCAAAATACGCTCGCGCAAATTAGCCCAACCAGCAGACCTACCCCAGGAAAATGACGGCTGCTCTGGTGCAACCACTGCGGATTGTAATTGGCAAATTGCGGTATGGGCAGACGCGTTAAAAACTGTACTGCTACTAACAATAAACGCCATTCATACTTTATAAATTGACTAATACTTGGTTTAGACGAAGACTGGGGTAATGAGTTTGGTTGATTCAATGTCTGATTTAATGGTTGTTTTGATGGCTTTTTTGATAATTGTGACATTAGCTATTTTGTCCACTGATACCAGCATCATTAAAACTTGCCATCTCATTGATAATCGCACAAGCCGACTGTAATAATGGATACGCCAGCGCCGCGCCACTACCCTCACCTAGGCGCATACCCATATTGAGTAACGGCTCAGCATTGAGCAGTTTTAATAAATGCGTATGTCCCGGCTCGACCGAATGATGAGCAAAGACAGCATATTGAGCAACACCGGGCGCTAAGCGCTCAGCCGCCAACAACGCGCTGCTGGCAATAAAACCGTCGATAAGAAGAATACGGCGCTCACTGGCTGCTTGCATCAGCGCCCCTGCCATCATCGCAATCTCAAGCCCGCCTAATGCCGCAAGTATGTCGAATGGCGTTTGCGCTTCACTGTGCCGCGCTAATACTTGAGTTAAAATACTTGCCTTGTGCTTTAATCCTGCATCGCCGAGACCAGTGCCGCGACCGATACAAGCATTAATCGGTATATCGCCCAATTTTGCCAGTAATAAACTGGCGGCGGATGTGTTACCAATTCCCATTTCACCGACAATCAATAAATTGCCCGCCATATTCTTGACTACGTCCATACCATTTTCTAATGCGGCTAAGCACTCTTCTGCTGTCATGGCAGGTTCTGTTAACGCGTCGCGGCTTCCATGACGCACTTTATAATCAAGCAGTTGCGCGTAGTCTTTAAAAGGAGAATTGGAAAAGTCGGCATCGACACCAGCATCGACTACTTTTAGCTCCATATGATGCTGACGCGCTAAAACATTGATAGCAGCACCGCCTTGCAAAAAGTTATACACCATCTGCGCCGTCACCGCGCTAGGATATGCTGAGGTACCATGTTTGGTTAGACCATGGTCGGCAGCAAATACCCGAATTTGTGGTTGCGTAATTTGCGGTGTGGTCGTACCTTGAATCATGCCCAAATGCATCGCGAGCGTTTCTAAACGTCCAAGGGCGCCCAGTGGCTTGGTTTTTTGGTCAACGATTTGCTGCAATTGTTGGTACAGCTCGTTATTTTCTATGTTTGCAATCGTTGGTGCTATAAATGTGTTCAAGCAAACCACCCTCGTATTTATACAATTAAAACAAAACCCACATACTAGCAGAGTATCTCAGCTTTACCACGAATAAAATCAAATGAGAGCCGAATAGACTCCCTAGTAGGTTGACATACTCCCGCCACTTTCGACAAGCTCAAGCGGGGGATTCTAAAAGCAAAAGCTCTTAGGCGACTTTCTCACGACCGTCGCAAGTTTTCTGCTTCAACGGGCGACCTTTACTGCATCCTCCCTCCACAGACAAAACGGCATGTCCTGCCGCAAGAATATTACGAGCTGCATTAACATCTGCATTCGCAATATAACCACATTCAACGCACTCAAATTTAGCCTGAGTTTGTCTATTTTCTTTTGCAACATGCTTGCATTCAAAGCAGGTTTGGCTTGTATAACGCGGGTCTACCTTGATGAGTAACCCGCCGTGCCAGTGCTGCTTGTACTCAAGCATATCAATCATCATGCCCCATCCTTGATCAAGAATTGATTTGTTCA
>NZ_DJUD01000064.1:0-19560 GCF_002439405.1 Psychrobacter sp. UBA6291
GCTAAAGAAAATCGACAAACCCAAGCTAAGTTTGAGTGCGTCAAATGCGGGCATAAAGCAAATGCTGATGTGAATGCAGCTAAAAATATTCTTGCGGCAGGACATGCCGTTTTGTCTGCGGAGGGAGGATGCGGTAAAGGTCGCCCGTTGAAACAGAAAACTTGTGACATTCGTGAGAAAGTCGCCTAAGCGCTAACGCTTTTAGAATCCCCCACTTGAGCTTAGCGAAAGTGGTGGGAGTATGTCAATAATAGTTGTTGTTAAGCATTTAAAACCTAATCGTTAAAAATGTGATTCATTCTGTTTATACAACCATTACATCGTTAAGTGAGTGCGTTATGCAAGCTGTACAAGTTAAAGTATTAAACCCTAAAATTATTGAAGATAAAGCGTTCTCGCTACCGACGCGTGCTACCGATGGCAGCGCAGGTATCGACTTACGCGCTTGCATTGACGAACCTTTGACCATTAAAGCGGGAGCCACGCATTTGATTGGCACTGGCCTTGCGGTGTATATCCAAGACCCCAATTTTGCGGGCATGATTTTACCGCGCTCAGGTCTCGGTCATAAGCATGGTATCGTCTTGGGTAATTTGGTCGGCTTGATTGATGCTGATTACCAAGGTGAGCTGATGGTTAGTATTTGGAATCGCAGCAATGAAGATTTTGTGCTAAATCCTGCCGAACGTATGGCGCAATATGTGGTTGTACCAGTGGCCCGTCCGGAGTTTGAAGTGGTGGCAGAATTTAGTGATACCAGTGCGCGCGGTGCGGGCGGTTTTGGCCATTCTGGTCGTCAGTAGCATTGAATATAAGCATTAAACATTAAGCATCATTGGATTTTCATTTAGCATCAATCGCAGCAATAACAATAATCAGCGATTTTTCATTCACCACTAGCCCATTTATCACGACTATAAGGAGAGTAAGCGATGCCGTCTTTTGCTGCGCAGCACTCCTTATTTCGTGCTTATGATATTCGTGGGTCGCGCCAGCATTTTACCGATGATTTTATTCATGCCTTGGGAAATGCTTTTGCGTATCTTTATCAAGCTCAGCCAAGCATTTATAGAGAAAATATTGGCGAAAATAGTAGCCGAAGCACTAACGAAAAAACCATTGTCGTTGTTGGTCATGATGTGCGTGACGGTAGTGGTAGCATGGCGCAAATATTTGCTGATATCTTGTCTCAGCATGGTCTACAAGTCATCCAACTAGGACTTGTTGCCACGCCAATGATGATTTTTTGGGCGGAGCAATATCAGGGGCATGGCATTATTGTCACTGCCAGCCATTCTGCTAAAGATATTTTAGGAGTGAAATGGCTCGTCAATCATATCTCGCCTAGTAGCGCCGATATTCAAACGTTATATCAACAACTAGCTAGTTATAATTCGCAAAATTCGTCTGTAAAAACCAATGACCAGCCTGTGCGTTATAAACAACAGCAGTTACCTGCTAATCAAGTCACAAGCGCTTATAGCGACGCCATTACGCAAGTCTTTAAGCAAATTCATCAACATAACAATCAGCTTCTTAACCAAACTAAAGAAGGTAGCCAACTACCCTCCTCCAAACTTGATTTAGTGGTGGTTATTGATTGTTTGCATGGCGCCACCAGCAATATCGCCAAGCCTTTATTTGACCATTTTTGCCAAAATATCATCATGTTGAATGATACGCCAGACGGTAATTTTCCTACTGGCAATCCGGACCCAACTGAGCCGCAGCGTCTTAAGCAGTTACAGCAAAGCGTACTTCTGCATCAGGCAGATATCGGTATCGCCTTTGATGGTGATGGCGATCGGTTAATGGTGGTCGATAATCGGGGCAAAGTCGTCACGCCCGACCATTTGCTGTATTTATTAGCAAAAATAGCGGTTATTGAGCGCCCGCAAACCTTAAAGACTTCGCGACCATACCCGCAAGTGCTCTTTGATATTAAATGCTGTCATCATCTGCCCAAGCTTATCAGTGAAATTGGCGCCACGCCTATGCTTAGCAAAACTGGTAGCAGCCTCATGCGCCAACAAATGCAGCAGTCTGGCGGTCGAATAATCTTTGCTGGCGAGTTATCTGGGCATTTTATTTTTAATGATAGCCGCTTTATACTTTACGATGACGCCATGTATGCGGCGTTACGATTGCTGCATTGGTTGGGAAAATCTCAAGGTACTCAGTCAACTCGTACAAAAAGCCTAGCCGATATTATTAAAGGTTTACCCGTTATCGTTAGTACCGCTGACCATTATTTACCGCTACCAAAAACTATAGCTAACGACTGCTCTATCGTGCAGCAACTGGCAAGATTTTGTCAGTATTTACAGCAATTGGTTCACGCGACATCAGCTGCTTTTATTACCCAACCTGACCCACAAGCAATCATTAGCTGTGCGCCGTCCCTTTGTACGTGCTCGCAGCAAAGCCAACCTACTACTTTAGAGCAGGCGCAAACGCTATTGCCAGTGGGCACCAAGCTTAGCTGTATCGATGGCGTGCGCTTAGATTTTGCGCGCGGGTTTGGCGTATTGCGCCAATCAAATACCAGTCAAAATCTGACCGTGCGCTTTGCTGGTGATAGCATCGACGATCTTATCGATATTCAAACGAGATTTGCCGCTTTATGCCGCCCCTTTAACAAGACGCTAGCGATGCAAATCTTGGCTATTGTTCCTGAATAGGTATTATTTAACCTTAACTTTACTAGAAAACGCCTTATTAGAGAACGCCAAAGAGAAACAAAAACTCTCAATCAATCCACCGCTTAACCCTGTCTTTTAGGAGCTTGTCATGACGCTTAATTTGGATGAAGCCAAAATTACCGCAGAAGTATTAACCACGGCGCTGCCTTATATTCAACGCTTTGTTGATAAGCTCATCGTCGTCAAATACGGCGGCAATGCCATGACCGACCCTGCGCTTGAAAGCTCCTTTGCCCGTGATATCGTCCTATTAAAAACAGTTGGCATGCATCCTGTGGTCGTACACGGCGGTGGTCCACAAGTCGATAATTTGTTAAAAGAGCTTGGTCGTCAATCTGATCGTATCGACGGCATGCGCGTGACTGACAAAAGCACGATGGATATCGTTGAGATGGTGCTCGGCGGTAGCGTCAATAAATCGATTGTTAGCTTAATCAATAAGCACGGTGGGCGCGCGATTGGTCTGACGGGTAAAGATGCCAATTTAATCCTAGCTAAAAAACTAATGATGGAAAAAATTGGCGCAGATGGTGTAGCGGCACCCGTTGATTTGGGCTTCGTCGGTGATGTGGTCAGCGTTAATAAAGACGTGATTAATATGCTGATTGCCTCTGATTTTATTCCTGTTATTGCCCCGCTTGGGGTTGATTCTGAGGGCAACACTTATAATATCAACGCTGATTTGGTCGCCGGTAAGGTTGCAGAGTTTTTGCAAGCAGAAAAGCTGATGCTATTGACCAACATTAAAGGAGTGTTGGGCCGTGATGGCGAAGTGGTCACTGGCTTGACCCCAAAGAAAGTCGATGGTCTTATTGAAGATGGTATTATCTCAGGTGGTATGATTCCTAAGATTCAATGTGCGCTTGACGCGGTACGTAGCGGCGTAAAAAGCGCGGTTATTGTCGATGGTCGTGTGCCACATGCCACGCTGCTCGAGATTTTCACCAACGAAGGCGTCGGCACCTTGATTAGCCGTGACTTAGATTCATCAATGAGCTAGCGAGCTGTGATAATTTTTAGTATAAAAAAGCCCGAGCTTAACATTTAAGTTCGGACTTTTGCACTTGGTAAAAAGTTTCCTTTACGAAAAAATTTTATCAAACTCAGCTGCATCAAAACCGCATAACAGTATCGGCTGACCATTATTTTTATCTGCCAGCTGACCTTCAACGATCGGACGTTTAATCATACTGGTATTTTCTATAAGCAAATCAATGGCGTTATCCACATCGCTATCGGCCGCTTGCTTTTGAGCGTCTTCTAGCTTGTGCCATGTGGTACCGCGCTTATTGAGCACTTTATCGATGCCTAGCTCGTTGACCCAACGCTGTATTGTATCTTTATCAATGCCTTGTTTTTTATAGTCATGAAAATCGTAGCTAACGCCTAGCTCATCAAGTTTGGTAAAGGCTTTTTTCATGGTGCTACAAGATTTGATACCGTAAATGGTGAGGGTCATAGAAACTCCAAATCAATGATCGTTATTTTGTTTATTATACCTAACAATGATGAGCATTTGGTTTATGACGACGAAAACAGTCATAAGCGTATTCACTTTGCAGATTTATCGCCTTTACGGTGAGTAAACGCTCTATCATATCGTCGCAATTTTTGCCAAATTACGCTATGCTATGGCATTGTAAAATTTTACCCAATTTATCTGTAATAACCTATTCCGAGCCAACTATGAGCAACGCCGTGACAGCAGAAACTGCTAATACTACCCATACCAATAATACTTCTATCGATAACGCCCAGTATCAGCCGCAACTTATTGAAGCCGCGCAGCAAGCCAAATGGGCAACTGACAAGCGTTTTGAAGTCAGCAACGAGCCAAGTGACAAGCCAAGTCGCTATATGCTGTCGATGTTCCCTTACCCAAGCGGTAAGCTGCATATGGGTCACGTGCGTAACTATACCATCTCTGATGTGCTAAGCCGTTATTATCGCCTAAAAGGCTATGAGGTCATGCAGCCAATGGGTTGGGATGGTTTTGGTCTGCCAGCAGAAAACGCGGCAATTGCCAATCAGACGCCGCCTGCCAAATGGACATTTGCCAATATTGATAGCATGCGCGCACAGCTTAAATTGCTTGGTTTGTCTATTGATTGGTCACGCGAATTTGCCACTTGTAGCCCTGAGTATTATCAGTGGGAGCAGTGGTTATTTTTGCAGTTATACAAAAAAGGCTTGGTTTATAAAAAGCTTGCCACCGTCAACTGGGATCCAGTCGACAATACCGTCTTAGCCAATGAGCAAGTCATTGACGGTAAAGGCTGGCGTAGTGGCGCAATGGTCGAAAAGCGCGATATCCCGATGTATTACTTCAACATCACCGATTATGCCGATGAACTGCTTGATGATTTAGATCAACTAGAAGGTCACTGGCCATCTGAAGTACTGACCATGCAGCGCAACTGGATTGGTCGTAGTGCCGGTATGGAAGTCCATTTCCCTTATGAGCTGGCAGGCGAAACCAATACCTTAGATGTGTTCACGACGCGTCCTGATACCTTGATGGGCGTCACCTATGTCGCCGTTGCGGCCGAGCATCCATTGGCACAATATGCTGCTGAACAAGATGAGGCGATTGCCCAGTTTAATGCGCTGTGTAAAAAAGGCTCAGTTGCTGAAGCAGATTTGGCTAAAGCTGAAAAAATTGGCATGGATACTGGTCTGACCGTCATTCACCCACTCACTGGCGAAGAAGTACCAGTATGGGTTGCCAACTATGTACTGATGAGCTATGGCTCGGGTGCGGTGATGGCGGTTCCTGCCCATGATGAGCGCGATTACGAGTTTGCGACTAAATACAATTTGCCTATTAAACAAGTGATTGACATTCCTGCTGGCTTTTTAGATCAAGTAGAAGCCGATGCCAAAGCCAATAATACGCAAAGTAACCGCGCTTATACCGAGCGCAATACCTTAGTCAATTCAGGCGAATTTGATGGTATGGACTTCGAGCAAGCGTTTGAGGCGATGCTAGCGAAGCTTGAACCGCAACAGCTTGCCAAGAAAAAAATCCAATACCGTCTGCGCGATTGGGGTGTTTCTCGCCAGCGCTATTGGGGCTGTCCTATCCCCATGGTCAACTGTGAGCATTGCGGTACGGTGCCGGTTGAAGAGCAAGATTTGCCAGTGGTGCTACCAACGGACGTCGTCCCTGATGGCCGCGGAAATCCATTAAAAAATATCCCAGAGTTCGTCAATACCACTTGTCCAAAATGTGGCAATCCTGCTGAGCGCGAAACCGATACCTTTGACACCTTCGTCGAATCAAGCTGGTACTATGCGCGCTTTGCCAGTCCGCACGATACGACCAACATGGTCAACAAACCTGCTGCTAATAAATGGTTGCCGGTCGACCAATATATCGGCGGTGTCGAGCATGCGGTTATGCATTTGCTTTATGCGCGATTCTTCCATAAGCTCATGCGCGATGAAAACTTGGTATCAGGCGATGAGCCATTTGCCAATCTGATGACCCAAGGTATGGTACTTGCTGGTACTTTCTACCGCGTCAATGCCGATGGCAGTACCACTTATTACTTCACCGAAGACATCGATATCGACTATAACGAACGCGGTCAGCCGATTAAAGCGACTTTGAAATCTGACGGTCAGCCAGTGACGATTGGTAAAATCGAAAAAATGTCGAAGTCAAAAAACAACGGCGTCGACCCACAACTTACCATTGATAAATATGGCGCGGATACCGTTCGTTTATATACGCTATTTACTGCGCCTGCCGACCAAACCCTTGAATGGTCAGATGATGCGCTAAAAGGCCCTTATAACTTTGTTAAAAAAGTATGGCGCATTGCGACCGAGCATATGCAAGCACTTGCTGATGCCAATTTAAGCCTTGAGCAGCTTAATAATGCAGCACTCAATACCGATAGCTTAAGCAAAGAAGCCAAAGCCCTACGCCGTAAAACCCATGAAACGATTGGCAAAATTGACAGTGATTTGGGCAAACGCCTAGCACTCAATACGCCAGTTTCTAGCTTAATGGAGCTTGCCAATGAGCTTGCTAACTTTAAAGCAAACGGCGAGCAAGACTTGCAAGTACAGCATGAAGCTTTGATTGATTTATTGATTATCCTCTCGGTATACGCGCCGCACATCGGTGAGCATTTGCTTGAGCAATTAGGTATGGATACCGTTACCCTAGGCTATCCAGAAGTCGATACAAGCGCTCTCGTGCAAGATATGATTACAATGGTGGTGCAGGTGAACGGTAAAATGCGCGGCAAAATGGATGTCGCACCTAATAGCGATCCTGAGCAGCTAAAAGCGCAAGCAAAAGCGCTTGAAGGCGTGGCAAAATTCCTTACTGGCGAGATTAAAAAAGAAATCGTCGTACCGAACAAACTGGTTAATATCGTGGTGGCAGGTTAGACCTTTTAAGGGTTAGATTTTTAAACGCTGCGACTTCAATCATGGCGTTTTCAAACTCTCTTTCTTGGGTCTTCTTATCAAAATAAGGATAGCGATTATGTCGTATAAGCACCGAGCTTTGCAGGCACAGCAAGCAAAATCAGACGGACAAAGCACCATGACTTATAAATCAAGCGCGCAAAAACTGGCAACGATGCTACTGACCGCCTTGCCAATGTTTGCAGTTTTGGGCGCAGGTGCTAGTCTTAGTGGTTGCGGCTTTCAGCTACGCGGCTATGATGCGCCGATGTTGTTTGACGTCAACAAAACCGCGGTGATTATCGAAGACAATCGCACCTCATTTCCATTAAAACTGCCCCTCGTCAGTCGCTTAAAAGCGTTAGGGGTCGAGGTTATTGATAATATGACCTTAGCAGATGTCGCTAACAATAACCAAAAAGCAGACGCTGAACCTATTGCGGCAATCACCGTGAACAATGTCCGCTTTAAGCGTTACGAGTTAGTTGGCGTCTTAACAGAGATTCGCTTGGTAATGTCAGCTGATGTTAGCTATCAAAGTGTAGAAAATGGCAAACCGATAACACTAACCAACCCTATCCAAGTTGAGCGTAGCTACCAGTATAACGAAGCATCGGTAAGTACCGATGATCAGCAGGGCGATCAAATTCGTGATTGGCTTTACGATAGTTTAGCACGCCGAATTACCGATCAATATGTGGCAATTGCGCTGCCTAAAGTTGCGCCTAATAGCACCAAATCAGCTATGCAAAATGGTAAAGGCTCAGTATCTACTGTTGTTATCGTACCGCAATCTTAATATTGCTATATTTAGTTTTAAAAATTAAGTTTTTAAAAACATCCTTATTGAAGCTGGCTATATTTAAACACTTTGATTTAAACGCTTTTCTGTTTAAAGCGTTTAAATATAACCAGCTTTAATCACCTATTCATAACCTTGTGTCATTCTCTCTATGCAAGATACCTTTATACAAGCTTATCCAAAACTGCTACAGCCTTCCGTTGCAGTAGCGGGCTTGTGGTTGGCGCACGGTGATGAGCCGTTACTCAGTCAATGGCTTATCGATGCGCTGCGTCCGCATTGGCGCGCACAGAATTACGCTATTAAGCGTATCGAGCTGGTATCAGTGAAGAGTTGGCAAGAAGTGTTGTCAGAGCTTGTCAGTCAGTCTTTATTCGATGATGCAAGCGCGCTTATCGTAACAGGCAACCATAAACCTGATAAAGCCGTTATTGCCGAGCTTGAACGTTTTGCCGTCGATGCGCAGACAGGGGCGCATAGTCATAGCCTGTTATGGCTCACACCAAAGCAAGACAAACGCGCACAGACCAGTAAATGGTTTGCGCCGTTTGCGCAGTACGGTCACGTTATCGATTGCAATTTATATAATGAGCAGCAGCGCCAGCAGTTATTGCAGATACAAGCCCAGCAGTTTGGCTTAACCTTATCGCAAGAAGCTTGGCAACTCTTGATGTCACATACCGAACATCATCTGCTTAGTGCCTATCAAACCTTGTGGCGGCTATCGTATTTATTTGCGCCGCAATTGATGGCAGAGGTTGATAGTAAAAATACTAGTCATGAAAACCCTTCTAGCCAGCCTCTGACAAACGTGGCATTAGATATTAATGATTTACAAGCGGCATTGGTCAGTGATGCGCAGTTTAGTGTGTTCGATTTATCCGATGCCATGCTTGCTGGCAATAGCGCCCAAGTTGCCAAAATTATCTTTCAACTTAAAGCCACTGATGAACCAACCACTTTGGTTTTATGGGCAATTAGTAAAGACATGCGCCAGATTATACAACTAATGGATGGACAAGACCCGCAAGCACTTGGCATTTGGCGTAGCAAACAAGGCCTATATCAGCAAGCGTGCCGCCGCCACTCAAAATCTCAAACAGCCACTTGGCCAGCATTGCTTTATAAATGTGACCAAGCGATTAAGGGTTTGGTGCGCCAACCAGCGTGGGAGTTATTATTACAAGCAGCGCTTGAGCTATCAGGGCAACGTCTGTTTAAAGCCCATTAGACTATCAGGCAAGCAAGCAAAAAAACGTCTTCCTGTCCCGCGTCATCATCTAAAGCATTTATTATTAAACAACTCATCATTTTTTCTTATTTAACCCTCTGTATAGGGTTATTTTTTTGTTTAAAATTTAATAATTATTACCGCTACAATTCTTCCTCTTAACGTTTCGCAAACTAATTGCCATTCCCTTTTGGTCGCCAAGCCTCTACTATAGCTACACTTGATTTAACTGTGATTGGATTGTTGTCATGCGCAAAATGAGCAAAAAGTCTGCTATTAAATGGGGCGTCATTGCCCTTGTCATCGTAGCTTTAGGGGCTTTAGCCTACAAAACCTTTAAACCAAAAGACACCACACCCAACTATCTAACGGCGACCGCTGAGATTGGCGATATCGAAAATAACGTTATGGCATCGGGTAAAGTAAAGGCGTTAAATACCGTCGATGTGGGTGCGCAGGTATCTGGTGAAGTAACGCGGCTGTTTGTCGACGTCGGCGATGAAGTCAAAAAAGGCGATTTAATTGCGCAGATTGATCAGGTGACGCAAAAGAATAATTTAAGTAATGAGCAAGCGAGCCTTGAGCAAAGTGAAGCGGCATTACAAAGCGCGCGTGCCGAGTCGCTAAGCCGTCAAGCGAGTCTAAAAAGTGCGCAAGCGGATCTTGCCAGCCGTCAAGCTGAATTAAAGCAAGCACAAGCAGATTTCTCACGCTTGCAAGGTTTACTGGCTATCGATGCCATATCACAGCAAGATTACGATACGCAAGCGACCAAAGTTGCCACCGCACAAGCATCAGTCGCCAATGCCCGCGCTGCTATCGATACCGCAAAAGCAGCGATTGCAACAACTGAGGCCAATATCAACAGCCAACAGGCAGCATTACGTAAATCTCAAACCAACGTTAGCACTGCGCAGGAAGATTTAAGCTATACCACCATCCGTGCGCCGATGTCAGGAACAGTGGTATCGGTGACCACTGAGCAAGGGACGACGGTCAACGCCAATCAAACTGCGCCAACCATTGTGACCTTAGCGGATTTATCAACTGTGCGTATCAATGCGCAAATCTCTGAAGCCGACGTTATTAACGTCAAAGCAGGCTTGCCCGTTTATTTTAATATCATCGGCAATCCCGACCAAAAATACGACGCGACCCTCAAAGCAATCGAACCCGCTCCTGAGAAAATCAGCGACACCAGCTCGACCGATGCCGCTATCTACTATGTCGGTTATATTGAAGTCCCTAATACCGAGCGCCGCTTTCGTATCGATATGACCGCGCAAGTTTATATCGTCATCAATCAAGCAAAAAATGCACTACTTATTCCCTCTGCTGCCCTGCAGCCTGCTGGTAAATCTCGCAGGTCTGGCAATGCTAAGAAGGGCGCAGCTACTGCTAATACTGCCACAAATGCTGATAAGAACTCTCGCCCAGATAATGACTCTGGTGCAACCATGGCGATGGTACGTGTCCTTAAAGCCGATGGTGAAGTCGTTGAGCAAACGGTCAAAGTCGGTATCAATAACCGAGTTAATGCGGAAATATTAAGCGGTCTAAAAGAAGGTGATGAAGTCATATTAAGCGAAGAAGGTGCTGATAAAGGCAAAGGCGGTAAAGGTGGCAGAGGCGGTCGACCCTTCTAGTATTTAAAGTTTGCTAAGAATATTTAAATAAATCGATGCCAACAGTACATTAGCTTTGGCTTTGATAATGACTTAAGATTTGAGATAAGCAGGATAGCAAATGAGTAATCAACACCCGACGCTTAATGCCACTGATCAGCCTTTGATGGAAGTCAAAGGCTTGATTAGAGAATTTCCAGCTGGCGAGCAGACCATTCGCGTCTTACATGATATCAATTTGACCATCAATCAAGGTGAGATGGTCGCTATCATTGGTCAATCGGGCTCAGGCAAATCCACCTTGATGAATATCTTGGGATGCTTAGATCAAGCAACGGCGGGCGACTATAAAATATTTGGTCAATCGGTCAGCCGCTTAGATGCCGATGAGCTGGCAAAACTACGCCGTGAGCACTTCGGTTTTATTTTTCAGCGCTATCATCTATTGGGTGATATCAACGCCCGCGACAACGTTTCTGTACCAGCAGTCTATGCAGGGATGGATGGACAAGTTCGCAACGAGCGTGCCGAAAAGCTATTGTCAGACTTAGGACTCGGTGACAAGGTCAATAATCGTCCAAGTCAGCTTTCAGGTGGGCAGCAGCAGCGTGTCTCTATCGCAAGGGCACTAATGAATGGCGGCGATATCATCTTAGCCGATGAGCCAACGGGTGCGCTTGATAGTAAATCGGGCGAAGATGTCGTCCAAATCCTCAAAGATTTAAATGCCCAAGGTCATACCATCATCATGGTCACCCACGACCCTAGCCTTGCCGCTCAAGCTGAGCGTGTCATTGAAATCAAAGACGGATATATCATTGCCGACTATAAAAACGAAGATTATCAGCATGCAGAACCACAGCCAGCCGCTGTCATAGATAAGCACCGTAAAAGCGCGTTTAGCAGCTTTATCGACCGCTTATTTGAAGCGTTTAAAATGTCCTTACTTGCCATGCGCGCCCATAAAATGCGCACCTTATTGACGATGTTAGGAATTATCATTGGTATTGCTTCGGTGGTATCAGTCGTCGGTCTTGGTAAAGGCTCTCAAGAGCAGATATTGTCCAATATCAGCTCTTTAGGTACCAATACCATCACCGTCACCGATGGCTACCCCTACGGCGACCCTAGGCGGCAGTACAACGATGACAATCTAACGCCGCAAGACGCCCAAGCGGTCGCTGACCAGCCGTATGTGGTCAGTGTCAGCCCGCAGCTCAATAGCAATATGAACGTCCGCTATCGTAATATCCAAGAAGCTGCTAGTATCAGCGGCGTTGGTAAAGACTATCTTGATGTCAGCGGTGAAAAGTTAGCTCTAGGTCAAGGTTTCGATGAACAAAGTATCTTACGCCGTACCCAAGATATTATTATCGATGATAATGCCAATAAAACCTTTTTCCCCGACAATGCCAATCCGATTGGCGAAGTCTTACTCATAGGCAGCGTTCCTGGGCGCGTTATTGGCGTCTTAGAGCCAAACGATGGCGGCTTTCGTCGTAGCGTTGATTCGCCTACGCTCTATATGCCCTACACTACCATGATGTCGCGGCTGATAGGCAGCGCTTATATTGAAAGCTTTGTCGCGCTGATTGATAACAATATCTCCTCTGCCGCCGCTGAAGCTGCTATCTCTGATCTTATGATAGGTCGGCATGGCACCGATGATTTTCGCATACGCAACTCCGACTCGATTCGCCAAACTATTGAAGCGACCACCGCAACAATGACCTTGCTGATATCCTCTATCGCTATTATCTCGTTAATCGTCGGCGGTATTGGCGTCATGAACATCATGCTGGTATCAGTAACCGAACGCACCAATGAGATTGGCGTACGGATGGCCGTTGGTGCCCGTCAAAGCGATATCATGCAGCAGTTTCTCATTGAAGCCGTTTTGGTCTGTATTTTAGGCGGACTATTGGGGATTGGGCTGGCGTTTGCCATCGGTGAAATCATCAATCGTGTTGGTGGTGACAGCTTCCAAGTCATTTATTCACCAACATCTATTATTGCCGCCTTTATTTGCTCGACGCTGATTGGGGTTGTTTTCGGCTTTTTGCCCGCTCGTAACGCTGCCAAATTAGATCCCGTAGAAGCACTATCTAGAGATTAGAATAATTTTATGATTAAAGTTAACGGGTAGCGTTAAAAAACGAGGGTGAAAATGGCTCTCAAAACGTAATTATTATAAAATCCTAAGGTCTCTAAAAGTCAATTAACGCTTAAATTTAAAAAAATAGGATTAATTTACACAGATTTGCACTTTTTTTAACATTCGGGGTTGTAATTGTCATAATTATATATATAATGTGCTCTCACGTTTAGAGATACAAATAATCTAAACGGGTAAACAAGCTTATTGCCTCTTTTGTTATTGGTTAATCCATAAATAAAGAAATTAAGCTTTAAGAATTTTACCTAATAAGTAAGATTCTCTTGTAGAGCTAAAAAAGCAGTGCTTTTTTATACACTCTTCAGGGCCGATAGCTCAGTTGGTAGAGCAGTTGACTTTTAATCAATTGGTCCCGCGTTCGAGTCGCGGTCGGCCCACCATATTTAGAAAAGCCCAGTCATTTAATGATTGGGCTTTTTTTTATGCGCTTTTTATTTTGGTGAAACTTTAGTTTATAGCGTAAACGTTTTTTGCTTTCAACGTTTACGCTTACGGAGGCTAAAGCCATCATCTTGGCGCCAAAGCAATTTATATTTAATGGTATCTTTAATGGTGCGCCGATGCTTAGGCGCTTGCGCAATTAGACTGTCAAAAGTAGTGGCATCGATACCCAACTCACAACCATGCGCCATCATGACGTTCGATGGTTGTAAGTCTTTTACCTTTTGTAGCGACTGGATATAAACTTTGGGATCATAAATAGGAAATGGCGCGACAAACTTATGGCGCAGCTTGATGATTAAATCGGCGGTATAGACCTCACGACTTGGCAGATGAAATAAGGATAAATCACGATCTGTATGTCCTGGCGTTTCAAACACCTGCCAATCATCGAAATGCAGTATGGTATCGCCATCACTGACCGTCAAATCAGGCTGTAGATGCGCAGGATACCATAGCCTTTTAAAAGGACGTCTTTGTCGCTTGGCCACATAGTGAGCTAAACCCAAATCAATCAAATGCATGACTTGCCCGCCGATACCGCTATACCACTGCGTTTCTCTAGCAGCCGAGACAATCAAGCAACCAGTCGCTTTTCTAAGCTTATGCGCGCCGCCGGCATGATCTGGATGCATATGAGTAACGACCACTACTTTTAAATCAGTAATAGGACGCTTTAGCGTATCTTTAATATAACCCAACACCAGCGCCACATCAGGGCGACAACCGCCGTCCAATAGCATTAATTTATCTGGATAAACCGCCAGATAGCTACTTTGAATATAGCCATCCAAACGTACAATTTGACATAAACTCATTTATCTTCCTTGACCGCTTTTCTTGTCATTCTTATAATTTATTCACAAATGATTTATTAATTTTATTGCTAATACGATAAAAACCTATCCTTTAGTATAACGCCCATTATCCTAAAATAAATGTCTTTGAGTGAACGCTTGTGACTAGAGATAAATCGCTGATAACGTATTAATAGGATATTTAAAACGTTACCCAATAAAAAACCCAGCGCAGCGGCTGAGTTCCTTATTATTAAAAGAGGGAGTTAATAAGCTAAATGTCAATTAAGCCAAGTCGCGTACCTTTGGCTCACGCTCCCACAAACGTGATTTGGCATTTTCAATAAAGCTATCAATCTCAGCGAGTGGCGTCACAAACGCATCTTTTTCAACGGGTAGTTTGCTTAAGATAAACTCATCGGTCGCGCCGCAATAAGCAATCGCTTTGCAGTGCACATAAGCATCATTGAACCAATCCAACGTTGCGCTGTCTTTAGCCAGCTTCTTCGCTTGATCTGGCATAATGATACTAACCACGGCATCAAACATGACTGACGGACCACCAGAGACACGCTCATCGGCTTGTATGATAGTGCCATCATCTAAAGTGACTTCTTTATTTGGTGCCACAATCTTAACGCGCGCGCCCTCTGCCATAGCCGCCTCTTCAAATTTCTTAATCTCACTATGCTTTGAGCCTTCTGCGACTAAAATCCCAATCATTCGTGCCTTTAAACTCTTTGGCGTACGACCAATGGTTTGTAATGGCTCAGAGGTTGGCAAATCTTGTACTGGCGCTGCTGGTTCTATTGCTTCTGGTAGTTTCATTCCTAATGCCGTTGCCACACGATTTGCCAAGTCTTCGTCAATGTTCACTAAATGACCAAGCATTCGTATTCGTACATGCGGGGTATCTACTTTGCCAAGCTCAAACGCATAAGCAGAAGCGATATGAGCTTGCTCAGCTGGCGTCTGGCTACGGTAAAACATACGCGGTTGACTATAATGGTCCGCAAAGCTTTCAGCGCGCACGCGACCTTTAATGCCATCATCTAGCTGCTCGTGGAACGACTCAAAGCCTTTTTTTACGCTTTCACGTGGGCGCTCAGGATCTAAACTTTGTGGATCATACAGAGTACGAGTTTTCGGTATTTGCATTTGCATATGACCGTCTTGCTGATTGTTTGCAAACGGACATTTTGGCGCATTAATCGGAATCTGCGCAAAGTTTGGTGATCCCAAACGCGACAGCTGCGTATCTAGATAGCTAAATAAGCGGCCTTGCAATAATGGGTCGTTACTAAAGTCGATGCCCGGTGGCAAATGCGATGGGCAGAAAGCCACTTGCTCAGTCTCAGAGAAGAAGTTATCTGGATAGCGATTGAGTACCATTTTACCTACGATGCGCACGGGTACCAATTCTTCTGGAATCAGTTTGGTCGCGTCTAAGTGATCAAATGGGAACTCATTGGCTTCTTCTTCAGTAAATAACTGAACACCGAACTCCCACTCTGGATAATCGCCATTATTAATCGCTTCAAATAAATCACGGCGATTATAATCAGGATCGGCGCCCGAGATTTTGACTGCTTCATCCCAAATCAGCGATTGTACCCCAAGGACTGGTTTCCAATGGAAACGTACAAAGGTGCTCTTGCCATCTTTATTAATAAAACGATAACTGTGAATACCAAAGCCTTCCATCATACCAAAGCTACGCGGTAGCGCGCGGTCACTCATCAGCCAAATGACATTGTGCATGGTTTCAGGGCTAAGCGAGACAAAATCCCAAAAGGTATCATGAGCAGAGGCCGCCTGCGGAAAGCCGCGATCTGGTTCTGGTTTCACCGCGTGTACCAAATCAGGGAATTTCATCGCATCTTGAATAAAGAAAATCGGCATATTATTACCGACGATATCCCAGTTACCCTCTTCGGTATAAATCTTCACCGCAAAACCGCGCACATCACGCGGCGTATCTTTTGAGCCCTTATTACCCGCTACGGTAGAAAAACGGGTAAACAAAGGCGTCTGCTTACCCGTTTCGGTAAGAATTTTCGCTGTCGTATACTCTTCTAATGATTCGGTCAGCTCAAAATAACCATGGGCGGCACTACCACGCGCATGCACCACACGCTCAGGAATACGCTCATGGTCAAAATGCGTAATTTTTTCGCGTAAAACAAAATCTTCTAATAACGTGGGGCCACGAGTATTGGCTCTAAGCGAGTTTTGATTGTCAGAAATGACAACACCTTGCTGAGTGGTCATCGCTCTTATATCACCATCGGCACGCTGATGCGTTTCACCGCCATTACCACGTTCGGTATTCATATTTTTAGCGGGGTCGGTATGATCAATATTCTTCTTCATAAAATATCCTAGCTAATGAGTAAAATGGACTACAGATAGCCCACCAAATAAGCACTAACACAGTTTTATATCCTTAGAGATAGCTTTGACTTCAGATGTCGTTTAATTGTCTGTGTTCAGCGCGATTGTTTCTTAATAGATGAGAAAGCTGTTAGACATTGATACATGACAGCATCGATAAGCTCATCAATTATATTACTCAAAATCTGCCGTAGGTATGTCACATATATCGTTAAGCGTGTTGATTTTTGGTTACGCATCAGCCAAATCACGTCTGTTTGCAGACACGTTTTTATAGTGAAATGATGATGAGGATAAAGACAGAAAAAGCTGATGAGCAGCTATGTATGAAGGGTTAAACGCTATAAAAAGGACTTTAAGGTTTTGGCGGATAAATATGATTAGAATGACTTAGAAGATAGGAGTGAGTTTTTAAAATATACTTTTAAAATATTACGGCATGTCAGCGCTCTTCTGAAAAACCAATATCTCATTATTGGCGGGCATTTTATAGCGATTTATTAGCAATAAATGCTGTTTTCCTGCCACTGCTGTGATGTCTTCTAAAGCACGAATGCCGCTGTTGCTATCACGCTGCCGAAGACTGTAGTCAAATTGACGATTACTTTCACTGCTATAACGGCCATTTTCGTTAAAGGGCCCATAAATAATGAGCTTACCCTCTAAAGGTAGCATATCACCAACCGCTTCAAATAATCGAGTAACCAGCGACCAAGACATAATATGCAGAGTATTGGCGGTAAATACCGCATCGTAAGGTGCATTGATAGTCTTATTTATCGGTATTGAATCAGATGCTACGTCAAAGCTTAGCGGCGCATATAAGTTCGGGGCAGGATACGCAGCATGCCAAGCATTGATAATGGCGTGATTGGCGTACACATCACTGGTCTGCCAGTGTAAATGCGTCAAACGTGGCGCAAAATAGACACTATGCTGCCCCGTTCCTGAACCCACTTCTAAGACATGATGCGAATTTTTTAACTCTTGCTGTAAGACTTCTAGTATTGGCTGCTGATTATTTTCGCAAGCTTGAGAAAATGGTAGATTAGAAATTATATTACCTAAGTTATCCTTAACCATAAAAACACCTTATTAATAAATGCCCGCTTCTACCCCAGCTGCCAGTGTCATCGCCAACTCTTCGACTTGCTCAGTAAATACCTCTTGCCAATCACCTTGTAAAATCAGCGCTTCTTGAATCCATTCCCAGCGCAACCCAGTGGTAATGGTCTTTATGGCAAGCTTGGTACCCGTACCATCATGACCTGCGCGAACATACAGCGCAAACGGCATGCCCTGCTTTTTCTCTAAAACTGGATAATAACAGCGATCAAAAAAGTCTTTGGTCAGTCCCGCCATATAAGCCAAGTTCTCAGTCGTGCCTAATAATAATGCATCGGCTGCCAACACATCTTCAGGTTGCGTATCTTGAGGATATTTAAGTATGACGTTGATATCTATATCGGTGTGATTGGCACCATCGTAGGCTGCTTGCGCTAGTTTTTTGGTATTCGGTGATGGCGCATGCGCGACAATAAGTAAGGTTTTGCTAGCCATTTCAATCACCTTTATAGAGGTTACTAGTTTTTTGTATTAATAGTCACTCTTTGAATGATATCAGGATGAATGCTTTTCGCAACCGGACAAGTAAGCGCAGTGTTATAAAATATCTTTTGCGTCTTGTCATCTAACTCTTGATTAAAAGTGATCTCGACATGTATCTCACTGACACGTCTTGGCTCAGCAGCCATTATCTTAGTCACCTCAGCGGTAGTACCTGCAATGTCGATTTCCATATCACGCGCTTTGATACCGATAATCGTCAGCATACAACTTGCTAAACTGGTTGCCAATAAATCAGTCGGTGAAAACGCTTCACCTTTACCTTGATTATCAGTCGGCGCATCGGTAATGATTTCATTGTTCGACTGCAGATGGATGGCGGTAGTACGTAGGTTACCTTGATAGGTTACTTTTGAGGTTGTCATAGTTTTCTCTCATACGAAAAACAGTAAATCAAAATTTTTAATACAATTAGGAAGAGTTATTTAATAACCACTTAGATTCAAAAATATATTGAACGATATAATTTATATATCAACAGTATACTATCACTCATTTAATAACTCTTTATAAAGTTTTGAGGCCATGATCTGTGGTAAACCACTTAGCATTAGCCCTTGTACTATATACTTTTCGCTATGAAGTGCAGTGAAAGGGTTTTCAAAAACCTCCATTCTAACAAGCTCTTCACACATCCAAGTGACATTGGCATTTAACATACGTATACCAAAATATTTATTCACAGTATACATGTAGAATATTTCTGAGCTCATACCCAGCCAAAGGATCAATCGTTGGTCAATAGTTTGATCTAGACTATTTGCTACTTTTAAGGCAGAGGGTGTCAGACTAGGAAAGGCAATATTTAATATCTGATAACTTAAATCAATAATGTTTTCACAATTATTTATGATTCGATAACTTCCACGTTCACAATATTCTAATTGGTGTTGGAACTCATTAACTACTACTCTACACCTATCTTCAACATATTGACCAAAACTCGGCCAAGATTTCGTTCCATAGGGTAATTTTTGAGCTAACTTCTTTAGCTCATATTCATATGTATGAATATCTTTAATTGGTATAAGAATAGATAAATCAGAGTAGGGGATACTAGATTTTGGTAATGGTAGCTTTTCCATGGATAAAGATAGCAACTGTGCTCCATATGTCATATTGTTCCCTTCCCATTGTAGTAGATATAGTTAATGAAAATTAATATCGATACACTATATAAGGCTTGTATCATAGCGATTTTTAAACATTTTAAATATATATAATAAATATTAAAACTCATCAACAAAGAAAACCCCCTTACGCATTCACGTAAGGGGGTAATCGGAATAGAGAGCTGACGATGACCTACTCTCACATGGCCGGGGCCACACTACCATTGGCGCG
>NZ_DJUD01000023.1:0-3199 GCF_002439405.1 Psychrobacter sp. UBA6291
CTTATCCCGAACTGGGGTTAATGGATAAAGTTTATGCTAAAAAGTAGAAGGATTCCTCATCCTACTCATCAGTTATTAAGCCATTGCATTTCAACACTTCATAAACTATATAATGAAGAGTCATCAAGAATTGACTTCAATACTATCGAACAGTTATGTGAGTTTTTGGATGTGCAGGTGGGTGAGGAAGGGGGTTCAAAAATCAGCATAGTGCCAAATTCACTAGGTTAGGTGTCATGATGGTTTTTGAACCAAAAATAGCTAGGTTGTGGTCAGATACGTATACGCAGTTTTAGGGTAGGGCACGGTTTGGGCACCAAATGGGCACCGCAACGAAAACAAGCTTTTTGACTGAGTAGATAAGCTTAACTATATTCAAAAATATATCTCGAGAATTTCTCTACAACCCTCGAAAATTGGACAAAAAAAAGCCTCACTGTTAAGTGAGGCTTCTTAAGTATTTGGAGCGGGAAAAGAGATTCGAACTCTCGACCCCAACCTTGGCAATGTTAACTGATCGATTTTCATTGGAGTGTGTAATTCTACATTAACCTGTATATATTGATATATAAGGGCTTCGAGATGGTTAATGAATTATAGCGTTAAGGTTGGATTAAGTAAACGTATTTTTTAGTCTGAATATAGTCACCCTAATATTAGGGTCTTTTGACCACTTACCCCCTACTCGAGGGATAAGCGAAATCCACTGCAATATTAGTTATATCTTATAACCTGTTTAGTATTTTCCCTAAAAAGCAGTGAGTCTTTCGTTTTTTACCTGCCGTTTCTGATATTGAGTGCATCGAACTATTTTTAATATATAACAGTTATGCAAATATATTCCTTTCTAACTTAGTATCATATGGTTGTATACCTATCGTATTTTCTCATGGAATGTTTATCAGATCTCATCATCTATTATCATAAAAAGGTGTACTAAAAACCTCAGCAAGCCAGAAAAAGCTTTGCCATTTGATGTTTGATCGTCAGTAATACAAATGCCAAATCTGATAGTACTAGAGTTGTAAGGTTTGAAGACAATTTTTGATGTCTCTGGTTTTTTATCAGCAGGTCTATAGATATCATGGACAGTAGCTTTTATATCTTTATTACCTGCAATCATCCACGACTGTGCAGGTAAAAGTCTCACGCTAATCTGTGCAAACCTTAGAAACTCCTCTATATCTTTTACTGGAAATGAAAGATAGGCATTATCAATAGTGATTTTTTGTCTAACTATCTGTAGAAACCATAGGTAGTCCGCATGTTGTTGATCACGTAAGATCCAGACTGATTTTAGTATGACGGGTAGAAGCTCATAGTTTTCTCTACTTTTCATATTTTTTGGTTGTCGTTGATCCGTTGTTTCAATGAAGCGACATTTTCCCTGGCTAGTAGTAATCTGGGCTATTTGCTCAGCGCGCTTAGCGAATACTCGCCCATCCTCGAACTTTATAAATGAATGGTTTGCCGATAGTCTGATATCGCCACTTTGCTCTAGCAGCTGTAAGAATTTGATGAGTTGATTAATGCCATAGCGGTGAACCCTATCGTCTGCCATATTAGTAGTGAACACATCACTTTCCTTGAATCGATTAGCAGTATTAATAGTAAGGTTTACTGGAATATCTCGACTTTGGTTTAAGGTCAATTTTTTTGCCAACTTTCTAGTATCGGAGAGGAATATCTTGTCATCAACAATTGAAATGCTATTTGACTTGAGCCTATCTTTACTAATATCAGTAATATTTTTAAAGATGACGTAATCTAATTGCATTTCTGTATTGGCAATAGCGTATGTAGTCATGAGCATTGCCGAATGAATGTAATACTCAAAGCTACGATTAGGAGATATATGCCCGACTAATCCTGAAATTGCATACCATTTATCTTGAGCATCATGATTAACTCCTAACAGCCCAGTTTTTATTTTGGCAATATGTTGATCACTATAACCAGTCAATGTTTTCACAAGTTTATGGTCAGCATTCAAGATAAGAGAAAAATTGGTAATTGCTGTATGCCTAAACGCATGAAATGTATGATCTTTAGCTTCTTCGAATAAGCTCAATATTCTTCTCAGTACTACAAGAGGTTCTGTGTCATCAATTGGGTATTTGTCAAATGAGGGACTAAATATATAATCTGTTTTGTTGAGCTTATTCAGTTGTAAGTATCGATTAAAAAAATTCAGTTCCTCATCAGATAGTAATGAAAAAACAGCTACTCGGCGGATACTACCTTGAGTTTTTGTGCTACGGTAGATATTTGGACGAATAACTAAAGAGGGTTCACCAAGGGTAAATCCTTCAATATCTTCATACCTCAGTCCAAGTAACTCTTTCTTCCGCATGCCTGTACGGTATGCTAAAATAAACAACAGTTTGTACATATCTACTTCGAGAGGATCAACAACTTTTGGCATATTCAATAGAATTGCTTGATACTCTAGTGGTGAAATCCATTCACTACGTACCACTCTTTGTGTCTGGGCCTCTTTAATACTTACTTTAGGGAAGTGATAGTGTTCAACCCCTATATCATGTAACCGCTGCAGTAGCTTTGCTGAATATTGGATGTCTTTATTATCACGATAGACAGCTTTGTGCTCTAAAATCTCTTCGTAGCATTCTTCAAAATCCTCACTACTGTAAGTGTTTAGAGGCTGTCCTGATAAGAAATAAAGCCACTCATAAGCTACCGAACTTAAATAGCCCTGAATGGTCTCTTTTTTAGGGCGTGGCTTTGCGTTACATCTAGACAGCACAAACTGAATTAAAATCTTTTCAGTAATGTCACGCTCTTCATTTAACATCTTTGTTAAATGATAGTTAATATCATATTCATTATCTTTGAGTTTTTCTTTTTGTTGACGAGTATTGTAGTGACTGTCTAACTGTTTATAAATACGTTTCACGATATCTATCTTACGTACTTCCGCCAACTCAGAATACCTAACGGTATTTTTGCTGACTTTAGATAAAGGTACCTCGATTGATAAAGAGGGTTTGTTAGTTTTATACTCTTTATTTAGTAAGTTGGAAAAATCATCTGTGAGTAGACCTGTGGTTTTACGCTTGCCTTGTGCAACTCCGATTAAAGCTTGATCAACAAAGACATTGGGCATCATTTCCCAGTGATAACTCGCATAACTTAGCAACCATGGTAGAGAAGGGACTGAACCGCCCCGACTATATCG
>NZ_DJUD01000015.1:0-2581 GCF_002439405.1 Psychrobacter sp. UBA6291
TCTTAAGTTTGGGAGGGTTACCTATTCATTTTAAATTTACCATTAATGTAGCGCAAATTTTAGCTGTTAATTGTATGTGTAAATAGGAAATGAAACTCACGATTATCCTTTAAAAACTGGAATTTAGACCCCATATTGTTATAAGTTTAAACTCTTATAACCTTTTATAAATGTCAGGAAGAAAGCCATTATGCGAATGCCTGAACCGCGCTCGTCGCGTCAGTTAAATCAATTGGCCACTCAGCTGCAAGGCGAAGCTGAAATCAGTGGTGTCAATGCGTCTGGTACGCAAATATCAAGCCGCGCCTTTGAGATGGTCACCGACTTTGAGCCGGCAGGCGATCAACCGCAAGCGATTGCCAAGCTTGTTAATGGTATCAATGCTGGGATGGATGAGCAGCTGTTACTCGGTGTGACCGGTTCTGGTAAGACTTATACCATGGCAAAGGTTATCGCTGAATGCCAACGTCCAACCATTATTATGGCGCACAATAAAACCCTTGCCGCCCAGCTCTATGGCGAATTTAAAGCGTTCTTTCCAAATAATGCGGTTGAGTATTTTGTCAGTTATTACGACTATTATCAGCCGGAAGCCTATGTTGCTGCCAGCGACACCTTTATCGAAAAAGACAGTGCCATCAACGACCATATTGACCAAATGCGCCTATCAGCGACGCGGGCGCTGCTTGAGCGCCGTGATGCGATTATCGTGGCTTCGGTCTCCTGTATTTATGGTTTGGGCGATCCAGAAAGCTATCTAAAAATGCTTTTGCATGTCGTCGTCGGTGACAAAATCGATCGGACGGCGACCATTAAGCGTTTGGTTGAAATGCAATATAACCGTAATGAGTTAGATTTTGGCCGTGGTACCTATCGCTTGCGCGGTGAGCTATTAGACATTTATCCTGCGGAGTCTGAGCAGCTAGCAGTGCGCGTGCATCTGTTTGATGATGAAGTGGAGAAAATCACTTGGTTTGACCCGTTAACCGGCAAAACCGTCCGAAGTGTGCCGCGTATCACCATTTATCCAAAATCGCACTATGTAACGCCGCGCAATAAATTGGAAGCGGCAAGTCATACCATTCGCGCCGAGCTTGAGCCGCGCTTAGAGTATTTTCGCGACAATAACAAATTGGTCGAAGCGCAGCGTCTAAAAGAGCGTACCCAGTATGACCTTGAAATGATTCAGCAGCTTGGCTACTGTAACGGTATCGAAAACTACTCGCAGCATCTGTCTGGTCGTCCGTCAGGGGAAGCGCCGCCGACACTGTTTGATTATATTCCAGAAGATGCGCTGCTGTTTATCGATGAATCGCACGTGACGGTTTCGCAAATTGGGGCGATGTATAAAGGCGATAGGTCGCGTAAAGAAAACCTCGTTAATTATGGTTTTCGTCTGCCAAGTGCCATGAATAATCGCCCGATGAAGTTTGAAGAGTGGGAGCGTATCAAGCCAAAGACCATTTATGTTAGCGCAACGCCAGCACAGTATGAGCTTGAGCATAGCGAGCAGGTGGTCGAGCAAGTTGTGCGTCCAACCGGCTTGATTGACCCTGAGATTGAGATTCGTCCGGTATTGACGCAGGTTGATGATGTGTTATCGGAGATTACCAAACGCCGTGAGCTTGACGAGCGCGTGCTTATCACCACGTTAACCAAGCGAATGGCAGAAGATTTGACCAGTTATCTTAAAGAATACGATGTCAAAGTCGCTTATCTGCATTCAGATATCGATACGGTTGAGCGCATGCAGATCATTCATGAGCTGCGGACAGGCGTTCATGATGTGTTGGTCGGTATTAACCTGTTGCGTGAAGGGCTTGATATGCCAGAGGTGTCATTGGTAGCGATATTTGATGCTGATAAAGAGGGCTTTTTGCGTTCTGAGCGCTCGCTGATTCAGACTATTGGCCGTGCTGCCCGTCACTTAAACGGTAAAGCGATTTTGTACGCCGACCGCATTACGCCGAGTATGGAAAAAGCGATAGAGGAGACTGACCGTCGCCGCGAAAAACAAGTCGCCTTTAACCTTGAGCACAATATTACGCCAAAAGGTGCGCGCCGTAGTATTACCGATAAAATTGATACGGGTGAAAACCTTGATGCCAATGACAATCAAGTAATCCCTGTAAAAAGCAATCTGCCTGATGTCGATATCAGCATTTTGCGCAGTCCTGATTTACTGGCCAAAGAAATCAAACGCCTTGAGAAACAAATGCAGCAAATGTCACGAGATTTGAAGTTTGAAGAAGCGGCAAAAACGCGTGATAAAGTATTGGAATTAAAAGCGCATTTGATTTAATGGTTTAATTCCGACTGAATGTAGACGTAGAAAGGTGAGTTGCATAGGCTGCAGCTCACCTTTTTTTATTTAACAATGAGACTCAAAAAAGCTTGTCCTTGTATGCATTAATAACTAATAATTTGCTATTAGATAACTTGTAATTATGATAAACGCCACTTAAGATGATATGACGCAGCGGCATGCGCTATATCACTCACGGACGACGTAGGCGGATTACCTATCATGCATAATATTATCAATAACAACAGTCATAAATTAACCCCAGTTCGGGATAAG
>NZ_DJUD01000031.1:0-30180 GCF_002439405.1 Psychrobacter sp. UBA6291
CTTATCCCGAACTGGGGTTAAGTAGCATAATGGGTTATGTGGCAACCTTAACGCTGCAAAGCATTAGGTTAAAAAACCTAAGTTTGTTATGATAAAATTTCGTCAATCGTCTATTTTGCCGTCAGTCGCGCATTTTTTATCCAAGTTGGTTTAGAGTAGAGGGTCGTTATGAGGGTGGTTATACAGTCATGATGCTAAAAAATACCATGCTAAAAGCCGTCTTAGTTGCCATGACTATCAGCTGGATACCTGTTAGTATCGCCGCGCCAATCACCACAACGGCGCTTGGGCATAATAGTACCACTGAGTATATTGACGTACCATACATGCCTTATGCCAATCCAAAGGCGCCCAAAGGTGGTACGCTGTCACTAGATGCACGCGGCACCTTTAATGCGGCCAATAAATGGATGACCACAGGCGTGGCGATGGTTGGCACCGACTATCTGTATGATACCTTGATGACGGGCTCACTCAATGAAGCCTTTACCATGTATCCGCAACTGGCAGATAAAGTCACCTATGATCCTGATGATACCAGCTGGATCATTTACCATATTAATCCTGCCGCGCGCTTTTGGGACGGCTCGCCCGTGACCAGTAGTGACGTCAAAGCCACTTATGATGCGATATTGAGTAAAGGTCCGATGTATATCCGCAGCTATTTAGGTGATATTAAAGACATTGAGATTATCGATAAGCAGCGGGTAAAGTTTGTTTTTAAGTCTGATGACAATAAAGAGATATTATTGACGGTCGGCCAGTTTCCTGTTTTTGCTAAATCCTCGATTGATACAGATTTTGAGAAAATCACCTTAACGCCGCTCATGGGCAGCGGTCCTTATAAACTTGGCCGCGTCGATGCGGGGCGTGCGGTCAGCTATGTGCGTGATCCTAATTATTGGGGTCGGGATTTGATGGTCAATCGCGGTCGTTATAATTTTGATATGATTAAGTTTGTCTATTATCAAAGTGATGAGATTGCTTTTGAAGGTTTTAAGTCAGGGCAATATCGTTTCCGTCCGGAGAATAAAGCCTCTAATTGGGCAACAAGTTACAATTTCCCCGCTGTCAAAGCCGGTTTGATTCATAAAGAAACCATCAGCAGTGAAAACCCTGTGCCAATGCAGGGTTTGGTGATGAATATGCGCCGGCCCATTTTTCAAGATATTCGCGTTCGCCAAGCCTTGACGGCAGCTTACGATTTTGAATGGATGAACAAAACTTTATTCCATGGCCAATATGAGCGCTTACAAAGCTTTTTTCATGGCTCGGAGCTTGCGGCTACTGGCACGCCATCTGTGGCTGAGATGCAGGTATTAAAACCATTGCTCGCCAAGCTTGAACCGATTCAACGGCAAGCGGTACTAGACGAATGGCGATTGCCAACCAGCGATGGTAGCGGTTTTAATCGTCAAGGATTGTTAGAGGCGCGGCAGCTATTGCTAGAGGCTGGTTTTTATTATCAAGATATGAAGTTGTATCAGCCAAACGGTAAGCTTGCTCAGATTGAGATCTTGATGACGGGTGAAACTATGGGGCGGGTATTGTTGCCTTATATTCGTAATCTAAAGCGTTTGGGCTTTGATGCGACTTTACGCCAAGTCGATGGGCCGCAATATTACGAACGTGTGCGCCGATTTGACTACGATATTATGGTCGACATCTTTGCACAGAGCTTATCGCCTGGCGCGGAGCAAGTGGGCTTTTGGGGCAGTGCTGCCGCTGATGAAGCGGGTAACGCCAATACCATCGGTATTAAAAACCCAGCGATTGACAGTGTTATTAAAAAACTGGGCGACGCTAAGAGTCGCGATGAGATCGTCTTATATACTCACGTACTTGATCGCCTGCTACGGGCAGGACATTATTTAGTCCCTTTATACGGCAAATCTAGCACCAATGTTGCCTACTGGAATCAATATCGTCATACGGCAAAACTGCCGACCAATGCGATCGGTATCGATTATTGGTGGTCAGATAAAGAAGCGGAAGCCCGTGTTAATCGATACTTAAAGCAATAGTTTAAGATAATGGCTCAAAACAGTTATTTAAAAATTATCATTTAAACCAATAAGTAAAGTCACGTTTCATTTGGTTTTTAAAATTTAATAAAAAACATCAGTAATAAAGACAATCACTGCTAAGGATTTTATATGAGTATTCGTATTCACCCCATTAAAGCGTTCAATGACAACTATATTTGGACACTCATTAATGAAAATAATAAGCAGGCGATTGTCATTGATCCGGGTCAAGCCGAGCCAGTTATCGCTTATTTAGAAGAAAATGGCTTGGAGCTGACGTCTATCTGGACCACGCATCATCACCATGATCATATCGGCGGTGTTGCCGAGCTACAAGAATCTTATCCAATGACGCATTTGGTTGCGCATACAGAGCATAACGTCGATGAAGACCAGACCATCAAGGATGGCAGTACGGTCAGTGCGTGGGGCTGCGCCGCGCAAGTGTGGGACGTGTCTGGTCATACCGCAAGCCACATGGCGTATATCTTAGATATCGATGGACAAAAGCATTGTTTTTGCGGTGATACCTTATTTAGTGCCGGTTGCGGACGTGTCTTTACCGGCACGATTGAGCAATTGCATGAGAGCTTTAAGCGTTTAAATGGCTTGCCAGCTGAGACGCTGCTGTATCCTGCTCATGAGTATACTGCCAGTAATCTGCGCTTTGGACTATCTATTGAACCTGCCAATGAAGCGATGCAGCAAGCGCTTGCGCAAGCAGAAGAAAAAACCGCCCAAGGTATCCCGACATTGCCAGTCATTTTAGAACACGAGCGCGCAATTAACGTGTTTTTGCGTACGCAAGAGCCCAGTGTGATAGCAGGGGTGAAGTCTAAAGTCATTATCGATGATGACAAGTCTTTGACTATATTTGCTGCGTTACGTGAGCTTAAAAATAACTTCTAAATGCTAAGTTGTCATATCTCTATGTTTTAGGAAGCCGTCATTATGGGTCGTTATATCTTAAAAAGGTTGTTACTGATATTACCGACGCTATTTTTGATATTGCTGGCGAACTTTGTCATTGTCCAAGCGGCGCCGGGCGGCCCTGTCGAGCAGCAACTGGCGCTTATCGAACAAAGTGCAAAGGACAGTGCGCTCAGCGGTAATATCGGTGCGGGCAGTGCCGGCGGCAATAAGAGCACTTACCAAGGCACGCGCGGCCTATCTGAGGAAATGGTCGCTGCTATCAATGCGCAATACGGCTTCGATAAGTCAGCACCTGAGCGTTTTTGGCTCATGCTCAAGAATTACGCCAAGCTTGATTTTGGTGAGTCGTTTTTTAAAGGTCAGACTGTGACTGACCTCATTATAGAAAAGCTGCCTGTATCCATCTCACTTGGGCTTTGGAGCACGTTGCTGATTTATATGATAGCCATTCCACTGGGTGTTTATAAAGCCATGCATCATGGCTCGGGGGTTGATAAAGCCACGGCCATGCTGCTTGCTATCGGCCATGCGATTCCCGTTTTTGTATTTGCCGTCATACTATTGGTGTTTTTCGCTGGTGGCAGCTACTGGAATATCTTTCCGCTGCAAGGATTAACTTCTGAGAATTTCGATCAATTAAGCGCCCTTGGTAAAGTGAAAGATTACTTTTGGCATCTGGCATTGCCGCTCCTAGCAAGTACCGTTGGCGGCTTTGCTGGCTTGACTTACTTGACCAAGTTTAGTTTTTTAGAAGAGCTCGGTAAGCAATATGTCCTTACCGCGCGCGCCAAAGGCTTGGGCGAACGGCAAGTGTTATACGGCCATGTGTTTCGTAATGCGATGCTGATTATTATCGCCGGTATCCCAGCGGCCATCGTTGGGATTTTCTTTGCCGGTAATTTTTTGATTGAGATTATCTTTAAACTTGATGGTTTGGGGTTGTTGGGTTTCGAAGCCATTCAGCAGCGTGATTATCCGGTGATATTTGGTACGCTGTTTATCTTTACTTTGCTCGGGCTGTTATTGCAGTTAATCAGTGATTTGAGTTATCACTTAATTGATCCGCGTATTGATTTTGAGGGGCGCTAATGTCAAGTCATCCATTATCTTCAACACCCTCAAGCGCAGCGTCTATTGCTATAGAAAAAAAACGCCGCCTAAACCCTATCTGGCAGGCGCGTCTAAAGCGTTTTCGTCATAATCGCCTTGGAGTAACATCGCTATTTATTTTTGCCCTGATATTTGTCATTTGTATGGCAGCCAATGTGATTGCTAATGACAAGCCGCTACTGGTGCAGTATCAAGGTGATTATTATTTCCCCTTCCTAAAAGCCTATCCTGAAACGACTTTTGGCGGAGTGTTTGAGACCGAAACCAACTATAAGGACCCTGCGGTGCAAGCTCTGATTGATGGGCAGGGCTTTTATATTATGCCGCCCATTCCTTTTGCTGACCAGACACCCAACGTTGAGCTTGGGATTCCATATCCAGCCGCGCCCAATAGCCAGAACTGGCTGGGCACTGATGACTTAGGACGCGATGTACTGGCGCGGATACTTTATGGGTTGCGGGTATCGTTATTGTTTGGACTGGCACTGACGCTCGCGGGGGCACTCATTGGTATTATCGTTGGTGCGATACAAGGGTATTATGGTGGCTGGGTGGATTTGGCCGGGCAGCGCTTTATGGAAGTATGGGGCGGGATGCCTCAGCTGTTTATGATTATTATTTTGGTCAGCTTATTCAGCCCTAGTATCTTTATGCTGTTTGCGATGATGTTGTTATTCGGCTGGATGGGATTGGTAGGGTTGGTGCGAGCAGAGTTTTTGCGCGCGCGTAATTTTGATTATGTTCGTGCCGCGCGTAACCTTGGGGTATCAGACAGTCAAATCATGCTCAGGCATATCTTGCCAAATGCATTGGCATCAAGCTTGTCACAACTGCCGTTTATTTTAACGGCTAATATTATTGCTTTAACAGCGTTAGACTTTTTAGGGTATGGCTTGCCACCTGGTTCACCGTCGCTTGGTGAGCTGATGGTACAAGGGAAAAACAACCTTGATGCCCCATGGCTTGCGCTATCAGGGTTCTTTAGCTTAACCTTTATCTTATCATTGCTCATCTTCGTTGGCGAAGCGCTACGTGATGCCTTTGATCCGAGGCGCTCCTGATATGACAACTGATAAGATGATAAACGCTAATATGACGACGACTGAGCAAAGTGCTACTGAGCAAAATGCCTATTTAAATCATAGTCATAGCAACAGCCAAAACAAGCTCATGCTGAGCGTAGATAAACTTAGCATCATAACTCATGCAGGTGTTGCTCTGGTAGATAAGCTATCTTATGAGCTTAGGCAAGGGCAGACGTTAGCTATAGTAGGTGAGTCGGGCTCGGGAAAATCGATTGCCAGTCTTGCGCTATTGGGTTTGCTACCGGACAGTTTGACCGTTACTGGCGATGTACAATTAGCAGATGTAACAGGAATGGTGACATTACCGGTAGCTAATAATAAGGCACGTAATGCGGCGCTGCGCTCTATTCGTGGTCAGCATATCGGTATGGTGTTTCAAGAGCCGATGACGGCGCTTAATCCACTACATACAGTCGGCAAACAAATTGCTGAATCATTGCATCTCAGCGGCGTAGCCAAAAAGCAATGGCGCGAAAAAAGTATCGCCTTGTTAAATGATGTCAATATCAACGATCCTGCTGATAAACTGAATCGCTTTCCGCATGAGTTATCAGGCGGTCAACGCCAACGAGTCATGATTGCTATGGCATTGGCGCAGCAGCCTGATATCTTAATCGCCGATGAACCGACGACCGCGCTTGATGTCACCCTGCAACATGAGATTCTTGAGCTACTAGATAATCTCAAACGTCAGCACAATATGGCGATGATATTAATCAGCCATGATCTCAATCTGGTCAGGCGTTATAGTGATGATGTCATCGTTATGCGCCAAGGGCAAACGATTGAGCAAGGGCAAACGGCAGCGGTATTTAATGAGCCGAAAGCAGAATATACCCGCTCGCTTATTCAGCAAGATTTCGGGCACGCGCTCAGTTTATTGGATGATGAAAGTCAGTTACCAACCGTATTGCAGGTCAGTAACCTAAAAGTGCAGTTTCCGATTGAAAAAAGCTTGTTTGGCGGTACCAAACGCTGGTTTGATGCGGTAAAAGATGTCGATATGACCCTGCGGAAAGGGCAGGCATTAGGTATCGTTGGTGAGTCAGGTTCTGGCAAAACGACGATTGCCCTTGCGCTAAGTCAATTACTCAGTAATCAAGCGCGTGTCAGTGGTCAGATAATGGTCAATGGACAGGACATGACAGCATTGTCCAAACGTGATTTGCGCACCTTTCGCTCGCAAAGTCAAATGGTGTTTCAAGACCCCTTTGCCAGTATCAATCCGCGCATGACAGTCATGCAAATCGTCGAAGAAGGGCTGTTAGTTCAAGGTGTCAATAAAGCAGAACGCCAGCAAGCAGTGATGGATAGTTTGGCGACTGTGCATCTACCAGCTGATTTTGCGCAGCGTTATCCGCATGAACTATCAGGTGGTCAGCGTCAGCGCGTCGCCCTTGCGCGTGCCCTTATTATGCAGCCAAGTTTATTGATATTAGATGAGCCAACGTCGGCGCTTGATAGCACCACGCAGGTTACGGTGGTCAACTTGCTACGGGAAATTCAAGCAAAATTGCAAGTCAGCTATGTGTTTATCAGCCACGATTTAAAAGTAGTACGCGCCTTATGTCAGCATATGATGGTGATAAAAGATGGTGTGTGTATTGAGTCGGGCCCTAGCGAAGATGTGTTTAATAACCCACAGCACCCATACGCACAGCAGCTGTTGCAGGCGAATTTGTTATAACAATAAACGCTATCAATTATTATAAGTAAAAAACATGAGAAAATTATGCTTGATGCTTTTATTTAGCGCTCTATCGCTTAGTGGTTGTTCGGATAGTTCAACCGTAGCTAATACAGAAGACAAATATGCCATTGGCGATCTTGGTGGCGTTTCTGTAAATCTACCTAGAGAATTTGTCGAATTGATTGAATATGATGGGGATCTTAGTTGGGGAGAAAAGCGCGTGGACAAAAAGCCTGAACGAACCTACAACAAGTCGCTATTGAGACTATTTTAAGTTTTCGTAAAGAAGTAAGTTGATGGCTGATTTTCTTTGTATAAGCAAAGATGCGACGCTAAATAATCAGAACATCGCAGTTCATAATAATCATGACATCCTAAAAATGGCGGTGGTACAATAAGTTTAAACAGTAGTCTGCTTTATGTAGAGGCTGATGCAGTATTTTTATTCACCGTGCTTTTGTTTTGACAGCATTTTTTATTTTGACTGCGGTGATGAATCGCTGCTTTAAGTTGTCGTTATTGCTAGTATTAGCATCATTAAAAAGGATTTTTATACCTATGAAAAAACAAAATACAATTTCTAAATTGGTCAGTAGTACAGGCTTACAACACGCCGGTTATTTGGCGGTTGCTAAGACGCGTGCCAAAGTGCTAAAAGCGTTCGCTTACGTTGTGCCTATCAGAAGACCGATGTTATTTGTCGGTGAGACCTCATGTGAAGATTTGTGCGACATGCTCATCAATGAAGGCAATACCAATGTTTTTATCGTTACGGACGCAGTATTAAACAAACTGGGCATCCCTGCGAAAGTCACAGACTATCTAGATAGCAAAAATATTAGCTATAAAATCTACGACGGCATTACCCCAGATCCTACTTTTAAAGTCGTCGAAGAAGGATTGCGCAAGTCTGTCGATGCTAAGTGCGACTCGATTATTGCCATCGGTGGCGGCTCGGTTATTGATGCCGCTAAAATGATTGCGATGTCACAGGGCAATAACTGTAAGCCAAAACAGCTTATCGGTATCCTAAAAGCCAGAAAGCCTTCGATTCCGCTTTATTGTATTCCGACCACAGCGGGCACCGGTTCAGAAGCGACGTTGGGTGCGGTGGTGTCAGATGACAAAACGCATCAAAAAGCCCTGTCTATCGACCCAAGAATGGTGCCATTAGCAGCGGCTATCGATCCGATTATTATGAAAGGCATGCCGGCGCATATCACAGCTGATACGGGTATCGACGTCTTAACCCATGCTTTAGAAGCATGGATGAGTGCCAATGCTAGCGTCGAGACCGATTATTATGCTGCCTCTGCGGTTAAAACTGTGATGCAAAATCTACCCCTAGTTTATAAAGATGGCAGCAACCTCAAAGCCCGTGAAGAGATGGGTATCGCTGCTCACTACGGCGGTATCGCCTTTAATAAAGCCGGTCTTGGCTACGTCCATGCTATCGCTCACCAGTTGGGGGCGCACTATAGTATCCCCCATGGCCGTGCCAATGCCATCGTGCTGCCGTATGTGCTTGACGTCAATCGTAAAGGCAGCAAAAAAAGATTGGCAGAGTTAGCTCGCAAGACTGGTATGGTCAAATCGGGTCAAGCTGGCAAGAGTGATAGTGATATTGCCGATAGTCTCATCGCACAAGTACGCGAGCTGATTGCTACCTTAAATATCGATCCAACCGTTAAAAATATGCAAAGCAGTGATTTTAATGATATTGCCAAAGCCGCGGCAAAAGAAGTCAGCGATACTTATGCGGTGCCGACTTATCTATCTGCTGCTGAAATTAAGGATATTTTAACCAAGATTAAGCAAGCCAGTGATGAGCACGCCAGTCGTGATGCAAAAACTGGTAAAGTTGCTTAAGTTATTTAAGCTACTTAATAAGTCCGATTAACAATTTCTAAAAATAAAAAAGAGCACATTGCTGTTATCGCAATGTGCTCTTTTTCTTTACTTCTCGGTTGCTTATAACTAGCACTGGTTTTATTTTAAACGATATTAAAACGCAGGTTTACGCTTTGGCACCGCATCTAAAAACTCATTACGGGCTTGATTGTCGTGTACGTATTCGCCTAGCATCGCTGTGCTGCGCGTGGTTGAATGCTGCTTGTTAACGCCGCGCATCATCATGCACATGTGCGCTGCATCCATAACCACTGCCACACCGCGGCAACCTGTCACATCCATAATCGTTTGTGCCACTTGTTCGCTTAAATTCTCTTGAATTTGCAAGCGACGGGCAAACATATCGACGATACGGGCGAACTTTGACAACCCTAATACTTGACCATTGGGCAAGTAACCGATGTGCGCGACGCCATGAAATGGCAACATATGATGCTCACATAATGAATAAAATTCAATGTTTTGCACCAAGACCAATTCACGATTGGTCGATGGAAATACCGCGCCATTGACCACTTCTTCCAAGCTTTGATGATAGCCTTGCGTCAAATGCGCAAACGCTTTTGCCGCGCGTATTGGAGTATCTTGCAAGCCAGGACGCTCTAAGTCTTCGCCAGTTGAGGTGATTAGCTGACGATAGGATTCAACACTTTCATGAAAATCTGTTGCTATTGTTGGGGTATTGCTCATAAGTTTGGCAGCCATCCAAAATGTGGGTGTAGCTTAACGCTAATCCTTGTTTACAAACAATGGTTGTAAAGGATTTTTATAAAAATTGTGCAAGCTGGGAGGGCTGTGATTATACTTGAAAACAGCTTAACTTCATACTGCTATGCTCAGTAGATAATCGTTTTATCCATATTAGCTATTACTATGAAAGGAGATTAAGCGTTTATAGCGTGTAAGTAAATACAGTATACGAGTGTTTACTTAAATCAATTCGTGTATAATGAGTCATCTTTTAATTTGTGTCTTCACTCGCTATTTATGAGCGAGCTATTAAAAATAATCTATCATTTAAATTGATTTACAGGGAACTATTATGTTACTACAAGGACAACGCTTTGTCGTTACCGGCATCGCAAGCAAACTTTCTATCGCTTGGGCAATCGCTGAAGCGCTGCACCGTGAAGGCGCGTCGTTAATTTTGACTTATCCCAATGACAAAATTAAAAAACGCGTCGATATGGCCGCCGAAGCCTTTGAAGCGGATTTAGTGCTTGAGTGTGACGTGGCATCAGATGAATCGATTGCTGAATGTTTTGAGCAAGTGACCGCGCATTGGGGCGATGGTATTGATGGTGTTGTCCACGCGATTGGCTTTGCGCCGATGGACCAGCTGGATGGCGATTTTGTCAATGCCACCACTCGTGAAGGCAGCCAAATTGCTCATGATATCTCAAGCTATAGCTTTGTGGCCTTGGCCAAAGAAGCACGCGCGCTGCTAGCCATGCGTCATGGTTCTATGTTGACCTTGACCTATGAAGGCAGTATTTCAGTGTTGCCAAATTACAACGTCATGGGCATGGCAAAGGCCAGTTTAGAGGCCAGTGTGCGCTATCTTGCTACCTCGATGGGCGGTGAAGGTATTCGTGTCAACGCGATTTCTGCTGGACCTATTCGTACCCTTGCGGCAAGCGGTATCAAATCGTTCCGTAAAATGCTCGATATCAGTGAAAAAATCGCCCCGTTACAGCGTAATATTACCCAGACCGAAGTCGGTAATGCGGCGCTATTTTTACTATCACCGTGGGCATCTGGTATCACCGGTGAGATTATGTTTGTGGATGCAGGTTTTAATACCGTTGCTATCAGTGAGCAATTAATGATGCTTGATGAGACAAAATAATGGTTGTAAGCAAAGTTAATATGAGTTAAGCAGTAGAGAAGACGGCCAATTGGCTGTCTTTTTTGGTTATAATAAGGGCTTTTTGGTGTTAGGCCATTAGGCAACGAATATGATAACCAGATTACCAAAATGGATATTGTGGGGCGGCGCTGTACTGGCATTTAGCGCAGGCTGCGTCAATACCGCCGCATTAATGGGCTTTACCAATCTGTCTGTCTCGCATGTGACCGGTAATGTCAGCTTGTTTTCAGCGGCGATTGCCCATTTAGACGGTCGCAGTATTTTATTTATCGGTGCTTTGCTGCTGTCTTTTTTGGCAGGAGCAATATTAAGCGGTTTTGTGATTGGGCAACGATCATTAAAGCTGGGTCGGCGTTACGGCAGTGCGCTGTATATAGAAGCGGCGCTGTTATTGATTAGCTATTGGTTATATCAGCAGCATGATTACTTAGGACAATTGGCAGCGGCGATGGCGTGCGGCTTACAGAATGCGATGGTCGCCACCTATAGCGGCGCGGTTATTCGTACCACCCATTTGACCGGTCTGACCTCTGATATGGGCGCTGCCATCGGTAACTGGCTGGCGGGACGGCGTATTAGTAAGCCTACATTGGGCTTTCAAGCGATTATTTGGTACTGCTTTTGCGGTGGCGGCGCCGTTGGGGCGTTTTTGTACGCTAAAGTTGGCTATGGCGCGTTATTTGTCCCTATTAGCATTGTTTTGAGTGCAGCTTTTTTCTATAACTATATGTCAGACCGTTTGCCAGAAAAAAGACAGCCGAGACGAAAAAAGCGCCCATCTGCTTGATGAGCGCTTTTTATTTTAACTTTTTAATTCAAATAAGCTTAATGAGACAAACTACTTATCGTCTTCTTCGTGATCTTCATGTTCATGTAACCCTTGCATCATATCTAATGCGGAGTCGTCGGTACGCTGCTGATCTTTTTTATCCAAGCCATCTTGATTGATATCTTTTGGTGCCATTTTTGTGGTCGCATCGGTTTTGTTTGAATTTGGCATAGCATACTCCTGTTTGCTTTTATCAATGTCCAATAAAGCCCAATAAAAATTTTAAAAATATAATGGGTAAATTTATCGGCTTTTAGCTTTAATTAACTTATTTAGTATGAGATAGCACTGTACGCTTGTACATACACGGTGTACGCTTGTTTAGTGACGATGTGTAACCATACATCACAAGGATTACTGCTTAATTTTTCTATAACCACATTTATTGCAAAATTATCAGCAGCACTCTTAAATCAGTTTTTTGTTATATATCTGCTATGATGACGGCGTATTTTTGCGGTTACCGATTGATGAAGGGTATATCGCCAAAATACGCTTTTATTTTAGGTTTTTTACATTGTCTTTGGGCCTAGATTCAAATAAGAAGTGCAACGTTTTAAAAGAATGAGTTGAAGAGTAAGATGTGCCGTGTTGCATTTCAAACTTCAACTCCTACATATCAGAACGTTATGAAACACTATACACATCTTACCCAAGAGCAAAGATATCAAATATCAGCGCTATTGCAAGCTAAAAAAGGCATGAGCGAAATAGCTAGAATTATCGGCTGTCATAAATCAACGGTTAGTCGAGAGATAAAGCGAAACATGGGACAAAGGGGTTATCGCCCCAAACAAGCCCATCGTTTGGCAAAAGAGCGCAAAGTTGTGAATAGCGCACAGATCAGCCGCTTTGGCTGGTGCTATATTGAGCACTTGTTAAACAAGAGATACTCACCTGAACAGATCACAGGGCGACTGAGGATGCTAGGTTGGCAAGATGTCCCAAGCCATGAATCGATATACCAACACATCTATACTGACAAAAAGGCAGGGGGTGATCTACACAACGCCCTTAGATGTCAAAAGCGTTATAAGAGACGGTATCTGCACGGCAATGATAGGCGTGGGAAAATAGCGAACCGCTGTGATATCACTGAGCGTCCTAGTATCATTGATACGCGCAGTCGTATAGGCGATTATGAAGGGGATACTGTGGTTGGTCATGGGCATCAAGGTGTGCTTGTCACTTTAGTAGATAGAACGACTCGAGAGACTAAGATCAAAGCGCTACCCAATCGTAAGGCAAAAGCTGTCACACAAGCTTGTATTGACATGCTAAAAGGTGAGCAGGCGTTAAGCATCACCTTTGACAACGGTAAAGAGTTTGCTGACCATGAAGCGATGGCAACCGCGTTAAAGGCTGATATTTACTTCGCTCAGCCTTATCATTCTTGGGAGCGCGGAACTAATGAGAATACCAATGGTTTAATTCGTCAGTTTCTACCTAAGTCGATGCGTCTAGATAACCTATGCAGTCACTTAGTTCAGTCGATTGAAGACAGTTTAAATAATCGACCTAGAAAGGTGCTAGGGTTTAGAACACCGCTTGAGGTAAAATCTAGATTCGGGTGCGTTGCACTTCAATGTTGAATCCAAGGGGGAAAATAAGGACATTTTATGTCAGAGCAAAAACTAGATAGCCATCTTCCTGATGATGGCAACGAGTATTTATTTACCGATACTTTTCCAAAAGGTACAGGTAAAGGGTTGATAGTGGTCGCTATTGCGGCGGTTATCAGTATGATTATCTATAACGTTTTGCCGTTTGATATCAATGCAAATAAAGGCCTGGCGATGTTGTTTTTCATCGGGGTACTGTGGCTGACAGAGGCGGTGCACGTTACGATTACGGCGCTTTTGGTCGTCGTCGTTGGTGCGTTGATTGGCATTCCAGAGTTTGATGCGGAGATTGGCTTACAAAGCTTTGCCAATCCGACGATTTATTTATTCTTTGGTGGTTTTGCTTTGGCAGCGGCACTACATGTACAGCAACTGGATAAAAAAATTGCGTTAAAGATTTTATCGATGTCAGGCGGTAAGCTCAGTACGGCAGTATTTTTGATATTTGGTGTGACAGCGTTTTTGTCGATGTGGATATCGAATACTGCGACCGCGGCGATGATGTTGCCACTAGCACTCGGTATTTTGACCCAAGTTGACCGTGAAAAAGACCGTGGCACCTTTGTTTTTGTATTACTGGGTATTGCTTATTCAGCGAGTCTTGGTGGTCTGGGTACGATTGTTGGTTCGCCGCCAAACGCTATTGCCGCAAAGGCGCTTGATATTGCGTTTGTAGACTGGATGAAGTTTGGTATACCGATGATGTTGGTGCTCTTGCCATTATTATTGGGTGCCATGTATGTGTATTTAAAACCAAATCTAAACCGTAAGATTGTACTGCGTGAAGACGAGCCTATCGCTTGGAATAAACCGCGTATAGTGACGATTATCGTCTTTATCATTACCGCCCTTAGTTGGATATTTTCCAAAAAAATCGGCGCTGCATTAGATATCACGGATACTGATGCCGTAATTGCCTTATCCGCTGCTGCTGCTGTAGTGAGCTTGGGTTTGGTGTCATGGAAGCAAGTGTCTGATAATACCGATTGGGGCGTACTCATGCTGTTCGGTGGCGGTATCGCGCTATCGACGATTTTGAAAGTATCAGGTGCGTCTTTGGTACTGGGCGAAACGGTTGCCAATGCGCTGTCTTCAGCACCGCTTATTATCGTCATGATTGCCGTATCGGCATTTATTATCTTCTTGACGGAGTTTGCTTCTAATACGGCTTCTGCTGCTTTGTTAGTACCAGTGTTTGCTGCTATTGCTGAGCAAATGGGACTGCCACATGAAGTGCTCGTCTTGGTCATCGGTATTGGCGCCTCATGTGCCTTTATGTTACCGGTTGCCACGCCGCCGAATGCGATTGTCTTTGGTACGGGGCTGATTAAGCAAAACGAGATGATACGTGTTGGTGTTATTCTTAATATTCTTGCTACCCTAGTCGTCGGGTTGTGGGCGTATTTTTTCTTAATATAGCCTAGCAATTAAGTTCATCATAATCCCTAAAGCCCGATATTTACTTAAATGTCGGGTTTTTTATTTCCTTTTATTGTTAGTCTGTGTATAACGGAGTGATTTGCGAGGAAGAAAAAAAGGATGGAGTATTCTAGTAATAAGCAATTCAATACTATTGCAGCTATCTCAGACATTCACAGTAATGTCTTTGCGCTTGAAGCTGTGCTTGCTGATATCAGACATCGAGATATTGACCAAATTGTTAATCTCGGAGATATTCTATATGGACCGATTGCGCCTAAAGCCACGTATGAGCTTTTAACGAAATATCAAGACGATATTATTACTATTCGGGGTAATCAAGATAGACAGATTTATGAAGCTACGACAATAGAGATGAAAAGCAATTCTACGCTGACTTTCATTACAAAAGATTTGCCTAAAATGGCGATAAGATGGATGCAGAACTTGCCTTTTGATTATCATTTGAATGACGATATATATCTGTGTCATGGGTCGCCAGCGGACGACATGATATATCTATTGGAAAATATAGAAACAGGGCAGCCGACGCTACGTAATAACACAGATATTTTAGCATTGCTCAAGGGTATCGACAGTTCAGTTATCGTATGTGGCCATACTCATATTCCGCGTACAGTCATGCTATCGACAGGACAAATTGTTGTTAATACAGGTAGCGTTGGCTATCCCGCCTATAAAGATGATTTACCAATCGTGCATAAAATGCAGACTTATTCGCCCCATGCCAGTTACGCTCTTATTAAATGTGTTGAAAATAAAAAAGGTAAGCAGTGGCAAACTGAGCATATTAGAGTGCCTTACGATTATGAAGCAGCAGCTAAATTGGCTTTAGCAAATGGTCGTGAAGATTGGGCGTTTGAATTAAGGACAGGGCGAGTATTGTAACTGGAGAATAGTCAAAGTGTCTTTAGATCAAGCTGATAATATTGATTGCGGTAACTATAATTTTTATATATATAAAAAGGACTGATTAAAATGCTAACACTGTTTATGGTACAACTTGGTGGTCGCCCCAAAGGTCGTTTGATTGAGCAACATGATATATTTTTTGGCGTGGCCAACCAAGTCAGCGAGCTGATAGAGGATATCAATCAGCACTGGCCTGAGGTTAAAAATAAATGGCACATTGACTCGTATCGAGCGATTAGCAAAGTTGATAATTATGCGATTAAATTGGTCGAATCAAGTAGCCAAACAGAGAGTACCAACGATGTAGAGAGTACCAACGATTTAAAGTTATTCTTTATCAATTTAGGGGGTTATCAGCGCGGCAGTTTCGAGGAGTTTCATTATAAGCTGCTTATCGTTGCTGCTACTCAAGCGGACGCTATTAAGCAAGCAAAACAGAGCGAATTTTATAAAGCCTTTACTTATAAAGATAAAGAGTCGCCTTTTAATGCCGCCTCGCATATTGATGATAAGTTTGAGGTAGATATCGACGATATTTATAACGTCAATGACCTTATTCCAAATGTTCGGTTGTTAATTAAGCCGATTACTAACGATAACAATGAATTTGCGAATACTGATGATAAAGAGTACGTTGGTTATCTGAGTATCAAGAATTTAAGGAGGTTAGGATAATATGGCTTTAAATATGTACTATAAAAACGGCGTTATTCGCAAAACGCGTAGCCAAATCTCTGATGAGCTATTGACCACGCTTTATCAGGTTCATAATAATGCCAATTTTCCACAACTGACGTGGTTAATTGATAAACTTTATGAAAATCCACAGATCCAGCCTGATGTCGCTAAATGGTTAGCTGATGAGGTGGGGGCGTTTGAGAGACTGTTACTTTCGTTGCACCTGCCTTTTCCTATGCTGCCTCTGCAAAAGCTCCATAGCTTCTTTACGGGAGCTGCAGCTAGGGGGCAGGTGATTTATACCAGTAATTAGTGAATTTTTTGCTTTAGCCTGTTTCTATAACCATCTTGAATCACGCCCAAATTACCCCCATAATCTAAGCACTTCCAAATAATAAATAGCCTAAGTAAATATGCCCAATACTTCTAAGAATACCGCAGAAACTGCTACTGAAAACCTAACCAACGACCTAAGCTCTAATGAATTTAGCTCCAACGAAAATGAAGCAAGTAAAGCCGCCAACCCAAATAATGATGACTCAAATATCACGGTAAACAGTGATAACGCATCTTCGTACGTGAAGGTTGCCACTGACTTACCATTTTTAGCCAAAGATAGCTATTATCTCAGCCGTTTAGAGCGTGAGCTGGCACGTGCCGCTGTGGCTAATAATAAAAGAGATCAGAAGGGTTCTGATAATAAAGCAGAGGATGGGCTAACCAAAAAACGTGCGCAGTATGACAAAATAAAAACCCGCTCACAGCAAGCGGTGCAAGCGCGTATTGATAGTATTCCTCAAGATTTAGCAGCCAAGTTAAATCTTGACTTGCCCGTGAGTCAACGTGCTGATGACTTGGTTCAAGGTATTATCGATAACCAAGTGATTATCGTGGCAGGTGAGACCGGTTCTGGTAAGACGACGCAATTACCAAAGCTTGCAATGCTGGCAGGTCGCGGTATCACAGGGCAAATAGGTCATACTCAGCCAAGGCGACTGGCAGCACGCAGCGTAGCAAACCGTATCGCGGAAGAATTGGGCGAGCAGCTCGGTAATACCGTCAGCTTTAAGATTCGTTTTAATGAGCAAGGGTCGGCACAATCTGTCGTGAAGCTGATGACCGATGGTATCTTACTGGCTGAATTGGGGCATGATCGGTTTTTAAGTAAGTACGATACTATTATTATTGATGAGGCGCATGAGCGTAGCTTAAATATTGACTTTATTATGGGTTATTTAAAAAAACTGCTGCCCAAGCGCCCTGATTTAAAAGTCATTATTACCTCAGCGACCCTTGATACTAGACGCTTTAGCGAATATTTTAGCCATTATGATAAAAAGCTCAAGCGTAACGTGCCTGCGCCGATTTTTAATGTCGAAGGTCGCAGTTACCCTGTGGAAGTTCGTTATCGTCCGTTGACCGATGAGCCAGTAAACAGCTCGGATGATGACAGCTATGATGACTTTGAAGAGAATCTGCCTCGCGCGGTGGTTGCTGCCGTCGAAGAATGTTTTAGCGATGCACAAAACAAAGGTCATGCCGATCAAGCAGATATTTTAATATTTGCGGCGACAGAAGCTGAAATTCGTGAGCTCCAAGAGGTGCTTGAGCGTCATGGGCCAAAACATACCGAAGTATTGCCCTTGTTTGCTCGCCAAACTTATGAAGAGCAGCAGCGAATCTTTCAGCCGTCAGGTCGCGGCCGGCGTATCGTTATCGCCACCAACGTTGCCGAGACGGCACTGACCGTACCCGGCATTCGCTATGTGATTGACTTAGGATTTGCGCGGATTTCGCGTTATTCGTATCGCTCACGCGTACAGCGTTTACCGATTGAAGCCATCTCACAAGCAGCGGCCAATCAGCGTAAAGGGCGTTGTGGTCGTGTCGCGCCCGGCGTTTGTATTCGGCTTTATAGCGAGGAGGACTTTACTGGTCGTCCAGAGTTCACTGAACCTGAAATTTTACGTACCAATCTTGCCTCCGTTATTTTGCAAATGGCCAACCTGCGCTTAGGCAGTGTCGATGATTTTGCCTTTATTGAGCCACCTGATAGCCGCTTAGTTACTGATGGGCATAAATTGCTCGATGAATTGGGCGCGATTACTTCTAAAAAAGAAGCCTCTTCTGCTAAGCAAACCAACAAGCCCAAAAAAGGTCTTGACCATCTGGTTCTGACACCGACTGGGCAAAAAATGGCACGTATGCCAATCGACCCAAGGTTGGCACGTATGTTGGTTGCCGGTAGCGATTTTGATTGTATTCGCGAAATGCTCATCGTGGTTGCGGCGCTTGCTGTCCAAGATCCGCGCGAGCGTCCTGCCAATAAGCGCCAGCAAGCGGATCAAAAGCATGCAGAATTTCGCCAAGATGACTCCGACTTTTTATTCTATTTAAGTCTCTGGAAAGCCTTGTTTGAAAAAGACGAAGACGGCAACAAACTGTCTGGTAATCAGCGTAAGAATTTTACCAAGAAAAACTATTTGAGCTTCCCGCGTGTGCGCGAGTGGAATCAAACCCATCGTCAGCTGGTACAAATGGTCACTGAGCTAAAACTGACCGACGTTAAGGAGGCAAAAACTACTAATAAAGGTAGCAATAAAAAAGCTTCTTTAGATAATGTGACGAGCGACCCTACCGCGATTGAAGATGAAGAGCTCAAAGCCGTTAAATATGCCAATTTACATCGTGCATTATTAACGGGTCTGTTATCTACGATTGCGCATAAAACTGAAAATCGTGGTGAATACTTAGCCGCGCGCCAGCAAAAAGCCAAGATTTTCCCAGCCAGTACGGTGTTTAAACAAGTACCGCCTTGGGTCATGGCCTTTGAAGTGGTGGAAACCTCGCAAGTGTTTATGCGTACCGTTGCTAAGATTGAGCCTGAATGGATTATCTCAGCGGCAGGCGACTTGTTAAAATATCACTACTTTGAGCCGCATTGGTCGAAAAAGACGGGACGTGTTAAAGCTTACGCGCAGATTAGTTTATTTGGGCTGATTATTATTAGTAAACAGCTGACCAACTATGAGCAAGTGAACTTGGCTGAATCGCGAGAAATCTTTATCCGTGATGGTTTGGTGACCGGTAATTTGGGTCGGCAAGCGCCATTTTTACAGCATAATATGGATAAAATCGCTGATATTGAACGTATCGAAGATAAATTGCGTCGCCGTGATTTATTGGTTGATGAAGAAGCACTGTATCAGTTTTATGATAAAAAAATCCCTGAGCATATTGCCAGTCGTAAAACGTTTGAAGATTGGCGGGCCGAGGTGGAAAAAACTGATACTAAGTATCTATTCTTCACCGATGATGACGTGCTTAATAGCCAAGCGCCAACGACAGGCGATTTTCCAGAAGTGTGGAAACTGGGTGATTTAAAATTACCGCTGCGTTATGTCTTTGATCCGTCAAGCGATGATGATGGCGTGACCATTCGTGTGCCACTGGTAGCGCTACCGCAGCTTGATGCGATTGAGCTATTGTGGGGCGTACCCGGTTGGCGCTATGAGTTGGTATTGCAATTACTCAAGTCATTGCCCAAAGACATTCGCCGTCAAATCGTCCCCATTCCTGATACTGCCGATAGCTTGTTTGATGAATTGCAGCCTGCTGGTGGTCAAGGTTTATTAAAGCAGCTGTGCCAAGCTTTAAATCGTCGCGGCATTATGTCGGTGACGCCTGAGAGTTTTAATCCTGCTAGCATCGATCGCTATTTACAGCCGCAAATCTGCGTGGTCGATGACAAAAACCGCATTATCGAAAAAGGTCGCGACCTACAAACGCTACAAATTCGCCATGCTAGTGAAACCCGCCAAGCAGTGAATGAGCAGCAAGGCACACATACCGAGTTCCCTGAGCATTTCGCCTTTAGCAAAAACCATCATAGTGCAGGCGTGGTGATGAAACAGTTTGCCGCCTTGGTCGCAGACGCGTCGGGCGAGGCGGTATCGATTCACCAATATACCGATGTCAATGCAGCGTTGCAGGCGCATCGTATCGGGGTTTTAACTTTAATAAAAGCTAAGCTTGGCGCGAAGAAAAAACAGCTGACCAGTCAGATTGATAAGATATTTAAATTGGCTTTTGCTCCCCTTGGCGATATGGAGAAGCTAAAAACCATCGTCATCGATGCGGCATTGGATGCTGCGCTTGAAGAGCATTATGTGCTATTCGATCATACTGCCGATTTACCTGAAAGCGCTGATGATATTGCCGTAGCCCTTGCGGAAGAATTGCCTTTTACGCCAGAGGAGTTTGAAAAAACCTTAGAAGTCGTCGCTGGTAACTTCCTATTAACGGGTCAAGATGTCATAAAAACGCTTAAAAATGTCTATACGCGTTGGCAGCGTATCCGTCAGAGCTTACTCATGCTTGATAGAGAAATATTTGGCGAGTCTATCGAAGATATCGAAGACCAGCTAGAGGATTTGCAATTGGCTGATTTTGTTTATCGCATGGATTATAGCCATTGGCAGCAGTATCCGCGTTATTTGGAAGCATTAGAGATTCGTCTTGAGCGCCTTGAGCATAATCTGGAAGCGGACCTCGATGGTGTCTACGCTCTCGATGAACATATGGAGCGGCTGGCAAATCGTGCCAATGATAAAGCCATTAGCGAATATCGCTGGATGGTTGAGGAATATCGCATTCAGCTATTCGCGCAGCCGATGAAAACCCGCATGGCGGTATCACCGAAGCGTCTAAATAAAATGTGGGAGAAAGTGAATTAAGGCTCAATTTGAGCTTTAGAACTTATTTATTGACAACATTTTTCTGGGCGTTACACAATAGATTGATGTAATTTTTTTAGCAGGATAAAAAATAATGATTAAATTTAGACTGATAATATTAGGATTTGCATCAACTATATTTATGATTACAGGCTGTGGTGAAACACAAGCCAGTAGCAATAGTGACATAAAGGCAGTCGCACTCGATGATGTGGCAAAAGAAGTACAGTTACGCGGTAAGTTTAAAAGAAGCTTTGAGGTTCATGAACTGGTTTCTAATGGCGTCACTTACTACGTATCAGATCCACAGCAGCTATTAATGAAAGATTCAAAAAGTATCAATCAACAAGGCTATTATAAATATTTCGAGACTTGCGTCGTTGGTAACATCAGCGCTATCGGTAAATATGGTCCTTTAGGTAAATATCAAAAGCAAATAACGGTCAGTGAAATCTGCGCCTAGTTTTGATAGCACGGGTGAATGAATGCACCTTCTTGCTCTAAACAATCTTTATCATCAATAAAAAAAGGCTGGATTAGCAATCGCTAATCCAGCCTTTTTATTTAACTATAGATAAACTATAGCAATACTCTAACCTTTGGATACACCATATTGGCAGGAGACAAAATATCATCTAGAGTTTCTTTGTCCATCAGTTTTTCTTCTAATACGATGTCGTAAACACTGCCGCCAGTTTCTTGAGCTCTTCTCGCAACAAAAGAAGAGGCGTCATAACCAAGGTGCGGATTTAGCGCGGTGACCAGACCGATATTATTGAATACCTCGACACTACATGCCTCGTTGTTCATCATCAGACCATCAATACAGCGCGTGGCAAACATCTCACAGATATTAGCCAGCATGCTCATACCGGTAAACAAGTTAAAGGCAATGACGGGCTCAAAGACGTTGAGCTGTAGCTGACCGTTTTCTGACGCCATAGCGATAGTATGGTCGATACCCATGACATGGAAGCAAGCTTGGTTCACCACTTCAGGGATCACAGGGTTTACTTTACCCGGCATGATGGAGCTACCAGGCTGCATTTCAGGCAAGCGATATTGCGCCAAACCAGCTCGCGGACCCGAAGACTGCAAACGTAAGTCATGGGCAATCTTAGATAAACGCGCAGCAAAGAGACGCAAATTGCCAGACAAAGCCACATAAGCACTGGTGTCTTGTGTCGCTTCAATCAAATCTTCAGCAATATAATAAGGTCTGCCAGTCAAATCAGACAAGGTTTTGGCAACTTCTTCAGAATAGCCCGCTGGTGCATTCAAGCCCGTACCAATTGCTGTGCCGCCCATATTGATTTCATGAAACAGCGCACGAGTAGATTCGATACGATCCATCTCTTTTTTGATCATGGTTGCAAAGGCGTTGAACTCTTGACCCGCGGTCATAGGCACAGCGTCTTGCAAATGCGTGCGACCCATTTTTAATTGATCGGCAAGCTCCGCGCTTTTTTTCTTAAGGCTGTTATACAAGATATCCATTTTACTTAATAGATGGACACAGTATTCATCTAACGCCACATTCATCGCTGTAGGGTAGGCGTCGTTGGTTGATTGTGACAAGTTGACATCGTTATTTGGATGCACGTGCTGATAGTCGCCTTTTTCGTAGCCTAGGATTTCTAAAGCACGGTTAGCAATCACTTCGTTGGCGTTCATATTGGTTGACGTACCTGCACCGCCTTGGAACATATCAACGATAAACTGATCATGATATTTATCAGCAATTAAATCATCGCACGCCGCTGCGATAGCGTCTTTAACGGTGTCATTTAGTACACCTACTTTATTATTGGCAATCGCTGCCGCTTTTTTAACGGTGGCAAAGGCACGAATAAAGGTCGAAAACTGGTTTAAGCGCACTCCACTGACAGTAAAGTTTTCAAAAGCACGTAGGGTTTGGATACCATAGTAAGCATCAGCGGGCACGTCACGATAGCCGAGTAGGTCATGTTCTTGGCGAGTAGCAGTTGTCATGCAATAAATCCTTTCAATAAAAAGCCCTGATTAAGACGCAAAGATACCGTCATTTGTTAACATGACAGTAGTAGCCTTGCATTGGTAAGTCTATATGGTTGACCTTATAGCATAAGCCTTTTAGGTAGGGATTAACAATGAATATTTATTACATCACGCATAATAAAATAAAAAACTTTATATTATAAATAGTAAGCGCTAAACGTTTTTATCTGAAGAAGGCCGTAAACTCATTAAATCCACCTTCAAAGCAAAGATAATATGATTTTATCTCTACTTTAATATAGTCAGTGTAAAATAAAAGCGACACGTTATAGATTTTTGCGACTGGTATAAATTTTCCTTGCTTGCTGTTATCACAGAGGCTACGAAAAATTCATCCCAGTCGCACTGTATCGATTTTAGAGTAATTCTACTATAGTTAGTTTAAAGCACTTAATAAGCGCCAAAATTTGCTTTAGGGTTTTGCTCTTATATTTTCTGTCACCACGCCCATCGCATAAAACAGCAAGGCGATAAGGGTCATGGCGACGATAAACGGCGTTAAAACCCAAATTACAATGTTAATGAGTAATGATGATAATAGACCATTAAAGATAATGCTGTGCGGCGCGATAAAATCGGTGATGACATCGACAGCGCGTTTGGCGATCGGGAAAAGTAGGGTGCTGACAGCCAGAATATAGAGATATTTGGCGAAGTCAGGATTGCTTGAGAGGACGATAAAGTAAAAGCCTACATAGTAGCTGATACCTAATGCCCAGCATTTGAGAGTGTAGCTGAAACGAATCATGTGACTTCCTCCCTAAATCTGACGGTGATGTGACCATCCATGGATAACACATCAATATCTAATATATTCCAATAATTGAATATATTATTATATGTTATATTACGAATATACAAGTCAACTGTTTTTTATCACCATCTTTATTTAACTAATAGCACACTAGCTGCGAGATTAAAGCCTAAAATTTTATCAATAGAAAATAAATAGCCTAAGCAAAAATTAAAAACCAATGCAATAAAAAGGGAAAAACCATGTGGAACGAGCGCTACAATAGAGCAGAGTATGTTTTTGGTACCGAGCCCAATGATTTTTTAAAAGAAAATTTCCAAAAAATACCGGTAGGTGGCAAAGTTTTGTGTTTGGCTGAAGGCGAAGGCAGGAATGCAGTTTTTTTAGCAGAACAAGGGTACGAAGTGACCGCTATGGATATGTCAGACGTAGGTTTGAATAAAGCATTAAAGCTGGCGCAAGATAGAGACGTTGATATCATCACTCAAGTTGCTGATTTAGCTGACTATGATTTTGGCCAAGCACAGTGGGACAGTATCGTTGCTATCTGGGCGCATCTGCCGCCAGCCATACGCCAGCACGTTCATGGACAGGTTGCACCAGCGCTCAAGCCAGAGGGCGTGTTTATCTTAGAGGCTTATACCGAGCAGCAGCTAAGCATGGACGCTGTCGGCGGACCTACTGCAACGCAAAAAGAGCGCTTTGGTTCGTTAGCAGTCTTGCGTGCCGAGCTGGCAGAGTTAGAAGAAATAACGGGTATCGAAAAGCAGCGCATGATTTCTGAAGGTAAGCGCCATCAAGGTTTGAGTGCGGTTGTACAGTTTATTGCTAAAAAAACAGATGAGCATGAATTTACGCGCTAATTTATGAACGTGATTGTCAGTTTTGATAATACTTATATTCTTTGATCTTGACTGCTTAATTCTAGACATGTAATTCAGCACTTGGACTGATACCAAATAAACGTTTATATTCTCGGCTAAATTGGCTTGGGCTTTCATAACCAACCTGCATAGCGATTTGAGCAATTTGAGTGTCGTTTGCTTGAATCAGTCGTCTTGCTTCCATCAAACGTAGGCTCTTTTGGTATTGAAGCGGGCTTAACTGAGTAATTTCCTTAAAATGATGATGAAACCCTGAGACACTCATCCCGCAACGACTGGCCAATTCTTCTATAACAATCGTCTCGTTTAAATGCGTCTTTATCCAATCGGTGGCTTTGCTAATACGGTGCGTATGACTGCCATTGACCACCAGTTGGCGCAATTTATTGCCTTGCTCTGCTATAAGCAGGCGATAGTAAATCTCCTGCTGAATTAATGGAGCAAGAAAACCAATATCATTTGGATAATCAAGCAAGTGTATCAGGCGCTCAAACGCCGCCATGATGGTACTGTCCAATTGCCACTTTATTCCTAAATATCCTTCAGTATTAGGCGGTTTCGGCGGTATTTTTGCTAAAACCTCACTAATCATGACAAGGTTTAATTTCATAGACAGCACGATAACCGGACGCTCTACCGTCGCATGCCTTATATGCATGCTTAAAGGGATATTAACGGGGCAAAACATGAGATTACTTTTGTCAAACCTTTGACAGTCGGCACCTAAGTAAATCTCGCGCGCACCTTGTAAAACGATGCAGATACTAGGTTCTTGAATATAGCTGACCGCTTTACTGGGTTTATCAGCACAGTAAAAAAACAAACCTGAAACGGCGGATTCAATGGTTTTGTTTCTAGGTAATAACGATAGGAGTTGCTCAATAGTTGATTGATTCATTAGCTTTTCTTATTTTATACAATTGCTCGATACTATAGAGTTTTGTAGGATTGGGCAAGAGGTTTGGAGCTATGTTCTAACAGATTGTCGCGCTGAGTCTTATACTAGCCTTATTGAGACTGATGCAGCCTCATGATTGATTGAATCGAATTTTATGTAAGTAAAACATAAGGAATAGAGAATGAAAATATTTTATAAAACTCGCGCCACAGCAAGCGGCGGTCGTTCTGGTCACACCGGTCTTGATGATGGTTCGTTAGGTTTTGATTTGGTGTCATTTCAAGAGCAAGATAAAGAAGGTGTCAATCCAGAACAGCTTTTTGCCATGGGTTACGCCGCTTGTTTTGATAGCGCCTTAAATATGACGGCGCAGCACATGAAACTGCCGATCACTGCGTCAAAGACCTCGACCCAAGTTGGTATTGGTATGAAGGCCGATGGCAGCTATAACTTAGATATCGATTTGTACATTGAGGTGTCTGGTATCGATGAGGTGCAAGCGCAAACCCTTGTTGAGGCGGCTCACCAGGTATGCCCGTACTCCAATGCTACTCGCGGTAATGTGGATGCGCGTTTGCAGGTGACTGTGGTTTAGATATCATTTTATTAAACAATGGCTTTGATAGCTGAGTTAGTAGATACACTAATAACTATAAACAAGTATAAGAATACCGTGACTTTCAATTGCTTGGATATATAACGTATCCAAGCAATTTTTTTATCCAAACAAGATGAAGGCTATTTGTTTAACTCTATAAACGAATAAAGCGCTCTTTGAGCAAAATAAAAACAATGCCAATACTAAAACTTTGTTAGAAATCAAATAATAGTGACGTTTGCTTTCTGTTCTATTTTGTGTGAATAACTTGCTGAGCTTCGAGCTTCTCTTTATGTCTGTTATGGTAAAAACAAATAAGTTGATAGTGAAACGACAGCTTATTTTTATAGAGTATCTTTTTTATAAAGTGCTTTTCAAATTATAACAACATAATAATAAGGGCAAATATTATGAATAATGACACTAAGAACAATAATGCTAAAGACGCTGATGCTAAGAATAACAAAAAGCGCATTATCGATAATTCTGAAGATTTAAAAGCCAAAATCACCGAATCTATTGAAGATTTTAAATTGCGCGCTGAGCTTTTGATAGCTAATTTAAAAGAGGGCGGCGATGATGGTTATGACCATTCAACGACCACTGCCGGTGAAAAAGGGCTTAAATCCGGAAAAGTTTCAGAGCTAACGGTGATTGCACCGTTAAAAGAAGGCGGGGCAGAACGGCTAAAAAAAGTCTTAGAGATTGCTGGCGGTAATTTGGCAGGGGCAACGCGAGTTGGTACGCTGCACGATTTACGCTTTGTGTTTTTAGACAATGACACCAGAGTGTTATTTTGTACTGCTTATGATGGCGATTGGGACCCTTATATCGACGACTTTGCGACCAAAATTCCTGAGCTGATGGATATTTTATTCGGTAGCGTTGAAGGTTGGCCTGGCATTAAAGACCCGAGTGTCAAACAGTTCATTTTAGATCATCAAATCACTGCCGCTGGTTGGTATGTAGGAGTTCCGCATCTGACTATTCAAGATATTCGTCGCCAAGACCGCATCGTGAAAGGCATTAATAAAGCGCTGGATGAAGCACAGTCTTAAAGTTTGTGATAAAACAATAAGATATTACTAATTTATGCCATCCTTTTATATCACCATTTTTAAATGGGCTGGGTGATATAAAAGGTAAGGGCAAAGTAAACTCAGACAATGATAAAAATAGGGTTAACAATGAGTAAAAACACTGGAAATAATAATAAAAATGATAGTACTTCAAAAGACAATCGGCCTTTAACCAGCAAACTGCATGAATTAAAGGATAACTTTGGCAATCGTATCGTAGATAGCAATGTTGAATCGTGGTTAGCAGATATTAAAAAAGAAGTCGGCGACGGTATCGAGACTTTAGCGAATAAAGCACGCGGCGTCTTTAATCCAAATACCGTCACCATGCAGCTAGAAGACATTCAATCCATTATTTTACGCGATCGACCAACGCCTTATTATGGAACAATCGTTGCGCTGAAAATCAATAATGCAGAAGCTGGGCGCCAACTTTTGAAAACCGTTTTACCTGACGTGACTGGCAGTAAGGCGTGGCATAAAGACATGCAAGCGACGCTATCTATTGTCATGACTTATGATGGTTTAGAGGCGCTCGGCGTGCCGCGGTCGTCATTGGATAGCTTTCCAGAATCCTTTAAAGCAGGTATGGCGAAGCGCGCAGAAAAGCTGCGGGATTTCGATATCAATGCCCCAGAAAACTGGGCTGCCCCTTTTGGTGATAAAGGCGATATCCATGTCGGTGCGGCCATTATTGCTGATAGTAAAGAGAAATGGCAAATAAAGCTAAAGGAGCTGCAAGACAATATTCAGTCGTATATCAATGAAGATAATCCCGCCAATGGCGATATTGAAATTCTTATGGAGCATGCTTTTGGTTCAGACAATAACGTCAAAAACGTCTTTGGCTATCGCGATGGTATCAGTAATCCAGAGGTTCAAGGCAGCGGTATTCAAACGCCGCCAAGTCTTGACGGTGAGGCGATAGCAGCAGGCGAGTTCGTATTAGGTTATAAGGGCGAGGCGGGCACGATAGCACCAATGCCGCAGCCAGAAGTCTTGGGCAAAAACGGCTCATTTATGGTATTGCGTGCCTATAACAGTCATGTCGCCGCCTTTAATAAATTTCTAAAAGAAAATACGCAGAGTGACGAAGAAGCGGAGTTACTGGGCGCAAAAATGTGGGGACGTTGGCGCTCAGGTGCGCCTGTGGTCTTATCTCCTGAGCACGATGATAAAGCACTGGGCGATGACCCCAACCGCAACAATAACTTTGGCTATAAAGACGATCCTTATGGCAAAAAATGTCCATTTGGTGCCCATGTACGGCGTATGAATCCAAGAGACAGCAAAGACTTTATTTTATCAGACGTACGTATTCACCGTATCGTTAGGCGCAGCGTCGGTTTTGGCGAGGTGTTGCCGCCCGATGTGACTGAGGACGATGGCAAAGAGCGCGGGCTATTTTTTATTGGTATCAATGCTCATGCTATGGAGACTGTTGAATTTTTACAATCGCAATGGATTAATGATGGTAATTTTATGAGCTTAGGAGAAGAAAAAGATCCGATGCTTGGTGTACATCATGGCGATAAAGACGCCGCTGCTGATACCTTTACCGTACCTGCTGACCCAATTCGTCAGCGCTATCACGGTATCGAAACTTTCAATACCTTGTACGGCGGTGAGTATTTATTTATCCCAAGCTTATCGGCGCTAAAATGGATGAGTGAATTGTCTTAAAAGCTTAAAAATACCGTTTCATTTACAAGAATAACTACTGATAAAAAAGGATTAAAAAAATGTTAAAGAAATTATTCAAACCTAAATATGTACCTTATGACTCAAAATATATTGCGCTGAGCGCAGAAGACGAGCGTAATATTCGCACCATTACCGACGATATCAAAAACTATATTGCTCGAAGTGATAAAGCCAGTAACGTCGATTACCATACGCGCGATGCCCATGCCAAAGGCTACTGCGCCCTTAAAGCCAAGTTTGAGATAGTAGATAATTTGCCTGCTGAATACGCGCAAGGTCTGTATGCCAAAGCAGGCATTCATGATGCCGTCATTCGTTTTTCTAACGGTGCCTCACGCGTTTCGCCTGATCGTAAGCTTGGATTAGCGCAAGGTTTAGCGATTAAGGTCTTTGACGTAGCGGGTGAAAAACTCGCTCCCGGCGAAGAAGATAGTCCTAACTTTGATTTTAATTTAATCAATCATCCGGTGTTTTTCTGTAATCGAATCGAAGATTATGCCTATATCTCTAAGCTATTTTTAGAGCTGCCAGAATACGCTGAAAAAGGCGCAAGAGGCAAAGCGCAATTGGCTTTTAATTGGTTGACCAATTACGGCTCAAGATTACCGACCAAAGAGTCTTTTAAAACCTTTAAAGCACTGGGCGGATTTATAACCATTGAGCCAAAAAACACCTTGCTTTATGATTTTCATTCGCAAGGCGTAGTGCGTCATGGCGATTATATGGCAAAGATAAGAGTCACGCCAACTAAAGCTGCGGCTAAAAAAATCACCCGTCGTGAGCTTGATGTAAATGCACGCGAGGAAGCAATTCGCCCGCTGATTATCGATGAAATACGCGAGCATGATTATCAGTTTGACGTCCAGATTCAGCTGTGTCGCAGTCTTAAAAAGCAGCCGATTGAAGAGATAACCACCGAATGGAAAGAGAAGGACGCGCCATTTGTGACGGTAGCGAGACTGACAATTCCTTGTCAAGATGTGCCGGATGACGGTCATTTTGAGATTATGGAAAACTTATCCTTTACACCGTTTCGCTGCCTAGAGGAAAACCGTCCGATTGGCAATTTGCAGCAGTCGCGACTAAAAGCCTATCAAATAGCTTCAGAAACTCGTCATAAGCTAAACAATGTCAAACGCCGCGAACCTAAAAGCTTAAAAGAAACTTTTGATAAGTCATTCTTTTAATTGCTTATAAATGCCTAAATTTTTTTATTAAAGATAAGTTTGAATAAAAAAATAAGGCACAAAAAAGAGCCAGTAGTTTGACTGCTGGCTCTTTTCTTTAAATAGGTTTAAGTAAAAATACAGATGTTACTTAAGTCACTGTTTATCAACTACCAGTCATTATTTATGATTATTATATAGTCAGCTCAAAATAAAA